>NZ_JBVCWP010000024.1:0-27850 GCF_057460485.1 Boseongicola sp. | reverse complement strand
CGGAATTGCTTCTCAGTCCCATCTAAACGCCGCCCAGCCCTGACCATCCGCTCCCATCGACTCGAGGCGCTCGATGCCTGGAATGTTGCCGCCGGTATCAGCTGAAAACGTTGGCATCGGGTGCTTGACGCAGGCCATTGGAGTTAACGTGACAACACTCTTGCGGGACTTGCCAGAGCTGGAACTAGTGCCTGAAGAACCGGGAGCGATAATCATCAACTATTGACATGTACGGCGCTATACCGTACGTGAAGCGAGTAAGGAGAATGATATGTTCGCCATTGAAACAGTGACACCGACAGTGGGTAAGATGGAAGCGCGTAAAGAGTTGCGTATGCATCGTGCAGATGAAGAACGTATTCGGGCTGCTGCAGCAGCAACCGGCCTACAAGAGTCTGACTTCATCCGTCAAGCAGCGCTTCTGCGCGTCCAAGAAATAGAGCAACGCGTTTCGTTGTCCGTTCTACCAGTAGAAGCGTTTGATGCGTTCAAGGGCGCAGTTGAAGCTTCGGGCAAGGTCGTGCCGGGCTTGCAAAAAGCCGCAGAGGCATCGAAAGACCTTCTCAAGGATGCCAGTTGATGCAACGGCACCAGCGGCCAATCTAACACTCTCCACATTTGATAAAAAAGCTCACGACCGCAGTGAATTTAGCTGCGGTTTTGAGCCAATAGATAATTTTCTCAAATCGTCCCTGACAGACCAGATAAAAGCTGGGATGGCCGCAGCTTGGATAGCCACGGCCGAAAACGACCCAGCCGTACTCGGCTTCTACACGCTCGGCGCAATGGCGGTTCGTTCTGAGTTCGGTCCTGCCAAATGGCAACGTGCCAAGGTACCAGATGTACCGGTCATCTACATCCGCGTGGTCGCTGTTCGAAAAGACATGCAAGGCAAAGGCCTTGGCACAGCCCTTGTCATCGACGCCATGAAGCGATGTAACGCCATCTCAGAGCATATGGGAGCCGCCGCGATTGTATTAGATGTCTTGGAAGACGATGCGTTTGACAAGAGATGGGCGTTCTATGCGGATCTTGGGTTTGAACCTCTAGGCGATCCAGACAACAAACATCGCGTGTTCATCTCGATGGCCGATGTACGCTCCACGCTCGGAGCCAAAGCATAGAAGGGTACTGCCATTTGTGGACGGCTCCGTTTTTGCAAGGTTTAATTTGAGCTGAAGTTGATCGTCGCAGGTTGCGGTCATTTGTCCGGCCTTTTGGCGCGGTGTATGTGACCGCTGGGTGTTGTCACATTAACCGACCTACGATTGCTGGCTTATTGATTTTGGCATATCAGCCGATGACGCAAATACCGTCCATTAGCTATAAGCGTCACCATTTTCCTCCGCAGATCGTGGCTCACGCGGCTTGGCTTTACCTGCGGGTCGGTCTGAGCCTGCGCGAGGCTGAAGAAATGCTTCTGCAGCGCGGGATTGACGTGTTCTATGAGACAATTCGCCGTTGGACTGCCAAGTTCGGGCCGCTGATTGCTCGAAATCTGCGTCGCTGGCAGACGGGTCCCGGCGATGTGTGGCATCTCGACGAGGTCGTCGTGAAATGTGCTGGCAAGAAGTTCTGGCTGTGGCGTGCAGTCGATGAGCACGGCGCGGTTCTTGAGGAAATCCTGCGGAAGCGGCGCAACAAGGGTGCGGCGAAACGCCTGCTGATCGCGCTGATGAAGCGGTTTGGCTTTGTTCCCAAACAGATCGTCACAGACAAGCTCTGCTCCTACGGCGCTGCAAAGGCGGAAGTGGCGCCTGGCCTTGAGCACTGGTCACACAAGGGGCTCAACAATCGTGCCGACAACAGCCATCTGCCGTTTCGAAAGCGCAAGCGAACCATGCAGGGCCATCGATCACCCAGAGGTATGCAACGGTTTGTGTCCATGCACTCAGCTACACGGAATTGCTTCTCAGTCCCATCTAAACGCCGCCCAGCCCTGACCATCCGCTCCCGTCGACTCGAGGCGCTCGATGCCTGGAATGTTGCCGCCGGTATCAGCTGAAAACGTTGGCACCGGGTGCTTGACGCAGGCCATTAGGGTTAACGTGACAAAACCATCCTTATTACTCTCTGCAGTTCGTTTCATTCGCCGTAGGGGATCCAGATGTTCTTGACCTGCGTAGCATGCCGAAGAAATTCGCGACCCTCGCCCTGATCCTCGTCAAACCAGTTCAAAGCTTTCCCGCCTAAAACCCATGTGCGTTTCAGATTGCCGATCGACGCTCGCTCAACTGCCTCGCCAGCTTGGTCACTCCCAAAATGCCACATCGCATCGACACCAGAGTGCTCGGAAAGAGCTTTCGTCAAGACATCGTGGTCGCCGGTTACGATGTTGACCACGCCACTCGGTAGATCCGATGTTTCAAATACCTGATACAAATCCGTTGCCGCGATTGGGTGGTCTTGCGAAGGCAATGCCACAACACAGTTTCCCATCGCTATTGCGGGGGCCACGAGCGAAACAAACGACAATAGTGGAGCTTCATTTGGACAAGCCATACCAATCACGCCGATGGATTCATTCATGGCCAACGCCGCGCCGCGGATGGGCACTTGATGCACGGCGCCGTCATATTTGTCCGCCCACGCGGCGTAGCAGAACAGCCGATCGATACTTGCCAAGATTTCTTCTTGGTGCTTACCGGTGTTCATAGAGCCCAGTGTTGCGGCAAATTCCGGGGCCCGCGCAGACAAATTTTCTGCAATATAATAGAGAATTTGTGCCCGTGCATGCCCCGTAGTGGTCGCCCAACCAGCGGCGCTCCTCGCTGCTTCAACGGCATTTCGTATGTCTTTGCGGTTTCCTTCGCCAACTTGACCAATTTGCTCGCCTGACGCTGAGAAAATTAGGCGATCATATCCGCTGTCTGGCCGGACCTGCTTGCCGCCAATGTACAGTTTTCTTGTCCGGTCTATTGCGTTCAGCCCAGAACCGCGCTTGGTCGCCAATGGAGGTTTGGATGGTTTTGCTGCTGCAAGAGCCTTCAGGTAAGATGGCTTTAGGTATTCGAACATTCCTTCGCGTCCGCCTTCACGCCCATAGCCGCTTTCGCGGTAGCCACCAAATCCTGCGGCGGCATCAAACAAGTTTGTTGAGTTGACCCATACAATTCCAGCTTTGACCTTTGGGGCAACATCAAGCGCAAGATTGATATTCTCCGTCCACACGCTTGCGGCAAGCCCATAGCGAGTGTTGTTCGCAAGTTCGACAGCCTCGTCCGGCGTTCTGAACGTCATTGCGACCAAGACCGGACCAAATATCTCTTCCTGCACGATTTTCATGGCTGGTTCGGCTGACGACAACAATGTCGGCGGGTAAAAACACCCACCTTCAGGCATGGGGCCTACGGGTTGATGAATCTCCGCGCCTTCTTCTATGCCAAGCCTGACCATTTCTACGATGCGCGATCGTTGCACGGGATCAATAATCGCGCCCATGTCAATTGACTTGTCCAATGGGTTGCCGACGCGCAGCTTGTCCATTCGGGCTTTGATCTTGGTCAGCACAGGCTCAGCGATGCTTTCTTGCACCAGTAATCTTGATCCCGCGCAGCAGACCTGGCCTTGATTGAACCAAATTGCGTCTACTAGACCTTCAACCGCGCCATCGATATCGGCGTCGTCGAAAACAATGAAGGGTGACTTTCCGCCAAGCTCAAGCGTCAGCTTCTTGCCTTGCCCGGCGGTCTGCCTACGAATGGTGCGACCAACATCAGACGAGCCGGTAAAGGCAACTTTGTCGATTTTCCTGTGGCCGGAAATAAGAGCGCCCGTGTCACCAGCGCCAGTTATAATATTGACGACACCCCGCGGCAGCCCGACTTCCTGGCAAAGCTCTGCAAAGCAAAGTGCTGACAGCGGAGTATACTCCGCAGGTTTTAAAACAACTGTATTACCGGCCGCGAGTGCAGGTGCTACCTTCCACGCCAGCATTAACAAAGGAAAGTTCCAAGGGATGATTTGGCCTGCGACGCCGATGGCCTCGTAGTCCGGAAACTCTGACTTGAGCAGCCTGGCCCAACCCGCGTGGTAGTAGAAGTGCCGCGCGACAAGCGGAATATCGATGTCACGCGTTTCTCGGATCGGCTTCCCGTTGTCGAGAGTCTCCAGCACCGACAGTAGTCGGCTGTTCCTCTGAACCAGGCGAGCCAGAGCATACAAGAAGCGGGATCGTCCGGATCCGCCGAGACCTTCCCAATCCGGCTGCGCAGAAGTCGCAGCAGCAACGGCCAGATCCACGTCTCTCTTCGTACCTGAAGACACTTTTGCTAAGACTTGCGATGTTGCCGGATTGTGTGTCTCGAAGAGGTTTTTCGGCGTCGTGAATTCGCCATCTATGAAGTGGCCGAATTGGGAGCCACGTTGCTCAATCCACGCAAGGGCTTCGGCATCACTTTCAGGTGCGGGTCCATATTCCATCGACTTGAAGGCTTCCAAGACAGTCATATTTCCCTCGTTCATGCCAGTGCATGGCGGTTGCTGGACGAGTATGCGCCAGTCACATAGTGCTCCAGTTGCCGTTCGATATCGCCTAACAGGGAAGATGCACCAAAGCGAAAGAGCTTTGGTGAAAGCCATTCATCCCCCAACTCCTCTTTCAGCAAGATCAGATATGAGATGCTGTCTTTCGCTTTCGAGATCCCTCCAGCCGCCTTGTAGCCAATCCTATTCCCTGTAAGCGCGTAATAGTCGCGGATCGCGCGCAACATGACCAAAGTGACAGGGAGCGTGGCATTCACGCTTTCTTTGCCGGTCGACGTCTTTATGAAATCTGCGCCAGCCGCCATGCACACCCAGGAGGCGCGAGCAACGTTGGTGAGCGTACCCAGCTCTCCAGTTGCCAGAATTGCCTTTACATGTGCCCGACCACAAGCTTCTCGATAGTCTCGCATTTCGTGATAGAGCGAAGTCCAATCGGCGTTCAAAACATGCCTCCTGGAAATGACGATATCGATTTCGTCCGCACCGGCGGCGACAGAGTCTTCGATTTCCATCACCTTCAATCGGTGAGGTGACAGACCTGCCGGAAAGCCTGTTGAAACAGCCGCGACCGGAATTCCTGTGCCTTTGAGCGCATCAAGAGCAGTCGCGACCATTTCATGGTAGACGCAGACCGCACCGACACGCAATTTTAGGCTCGTAACGCCCAATTTCTCTTCGAGTTCACGAGAAATTGGTTGCTTAGCCTTGGCGCAAAGCCTTCGAACACGAGCTGGTGTATCGTCACCAGACAAGGTTGTGAGGTCCATGCAAGAGATTGCCTTTAAAAGCCAAGCTGCCTGATGCTCTTTCTTGACGGTCCGGCGGCCAGAAAGCGCCATGCATCGACGCTCAACTGAACTTCGGTTTACGCGCAAGCTTCGGATAAATTCCACATCAAGACTTGTTCCATTGTTCCGTCGAACGCTGATTACCTTGTCTTCTGTCAATTCGGCGATCACGTTGTTCATGTCGATGCCGCTTGCGGCTCACCAAGTCTATCTGCGATCTTCTTGGCTAAGACTTCGGGAGTAAGACCCATTTCAGCATAGACCTCCGGACCCGGGCCGGATATCCCAAAGCCCTGAACCCCATACATATTTTCCTCTGATCCAACATACCGCCCCCAGCCCATCGGTGACGCAGCCTCGATGGCAAATCGCGGCGCGTCTCCCAGTACAACATCCCTATAAGCCGCATCCTGGTTGTCAAAGCACTCCCAACACGGAAGCGAAACAACGGCAGCATCTACACTTTTCTGATCCAAAAGAGCCTTGGTTTGGAGGGCCAAACTGACTTCGGATCCTGTCGCGACTAGCGTCACGTCGCGTTTCGCTTTGGCTTCATGCAGCACATATCCGCCACGTCGCGATGGCATATCCGTTCGATGCGTAAGACGGGCCGACCCGACCGACTGTCGCGCCACCACCATTGCACTGGGTCCCTTATGCGATACCGCGTCATACCAGCATTCAAGCGCCTCCACGCCGTCCGCTGGACGATAAACTCGCAAGTTAGGAATTGCCCGCAGCGCGGCGAGGTGTTCGACGGGTTGGTGTGTCGGTCCATCCTCACCAACACCGATGGAATCATGGCTGAATAGAAATACAACTTTGATGTCCATGATTGCAGCCAAGCGGATTGCCGGCCGGCTGTAGTCGCTAAATGTCAGATATGTTCCACCGTATGGAAGCAACCCACCGTGCAGCGCAATGCCGTTCATAGCGGCGGCCATGATGTGTTCGCGAATACCATAGCCGACGTGTTTGCCGGAGTAATTACCAGGGACCACGACTTGCATCCCTTCGGGCTTCGTCAGCACACTTCCAGTCAGATCTGCGGAACCCCCAATTAACTCAGGCATACTCTGTGCAAGGACCTGGGTCGCATAAAGGCTTCCCTTTCTGATCGGGGCGGCCGCGGCTTTGTCCACGGTTTCTGCAATAGCAGCGCGAACCCCGTCTTCCAGAGTCTCGGGAAGGGCTCCATTGATGCGTCGACTGAATTCGTTTTTTAACGAGCTCTCACTATTCTCCAACCGTCTTTCCCAGTCGGCGCGGATCTGGGATCCTCGCTTCCCAGCAATAGACCATTTTTCTCTGATGTTTGCAGGAACAGTGAAGGGAGGATGGTGCCATTTTAGGTTCTTGCGAAGCCCTTCGACTTCCTTAGAGCCCAGAGGCGAGCCATGAACGACCGCTTTGCCCTCTTTCGTTGGCGCGCCAAACCCAATACGCGTTCGCGCAATAATTACGGTTGGCCTATCTGCTCGTTTGGCGTCTTCCATCGCAGCATCGATGTCTTCGTGATCGTGGCCATCAGTAAATAAGACATTCCAGTTTGCCGCCGCGAACCTGGCCGCATGGTCCTCAGAGGTACTGACGCTTGTGGCGCCGTCAATTGTCGTTCTGTTGTCGTCAAAAACAAGCGTAAGCTTTGAAAGCTTCAAATGACCGGCAAGGCTAATTGCTTCTTGGCCGACGCCCTCCATAAGGCAACCGTCTCCGCAAAATACCCAAGTTCTGTGGTCAACGATTCCATCGCCGAACTCAGAGTTTAAGAGTCGTTCAGCAAGCGCAAATCCAACCGAATTCGCCAATCCCTGTCCAAGCGGTCCTGTTGTCGTCTCAATGCCCGGCAAGTATCCAAACTCAGGATGGCCAGCTGCTCTTGAATAGAGTTGGCGAAACCGTTTCAACTCTTCGATCGTAGCACCTTCATAACCCAGCATATGAAGCAAAGAGTATTGAAGCATTGAGCCGTGCCCATTCGACAGAATGAACCTATCGCGGTCCGGCCAATTGGGATGACTGGCGTCGAACTTAAGATGGCGCGTGAACAATACAGTAGCAACATCAGCCATACCCAGAGGCATTCCGGGATGACCTGAATTTGCCCTTTCAACCGCGTCAACAGAAAGAAATCGCAAAGCATTCGACATTTCTGAGATTGTCGTCAGCTGTGATTTGGATTGTCCCGTCACTGTGCGCACCTGTCAGTTCTATTCGCTGATTCCATGGAAAATCCGCATAGGAACCACCATAGCATTTTGTATATTATTTGCAATAATATTTAATTAATGCAAATAATTGCAATTTACGGACGATATTGAAGGTCGAACGAGATACTCGAAAAACCGCTTCCATGCGAAAGTCAGTCACTTTTCGACTTCTGGTAGCGCTGTTTTTCTGAGGTTTTTACCGACGTCGATGAGCAACGATGAAGATATCTACGGCTGCTGAACTGGATCTTTAGTCTGTTCGTGTTTCAGTTCGCAAGAAGCGCCTCTGCGGCGGCTGAATCTGTTCCAAGCACACTGATCAATCCGCCGCGGATAGCCGCCATGATTGCGCGGGTTTTATCATTTCCGATCGCGACACCGAATTTAACTGGGACCGCTGCAAGCTGCTTGAGCGATATCGAAATTGTTCGTGAATCGATATCAGTTGGCGTCACTTCTCCGTTTATGTCGAAAAAACGGGCGCAGATCGTTCCCACTGCATTGTTCTCGACGATATCTTCCAAGAGCTCGCTCGAAAAATGACCGTGCTGAAAAGTAGATGACCCGGGGGTCGTCGATCCAATCCCAATCAGAGCAATGGTTGTTTTTTCGACCAACGAAAAGACTTCCCTATGAGCCTTGGTGCTTCTGAATGCGGCTGCAATCTCACTACTTTCGACAACGGCCGGGACCGGCAAGACCCAGGCGTCACCCCCAATTCTTGACGCGAAGCTTCGACATATTTGGCCAGTTTGCCCAGGTTCCTCGGGTCTGCCCACGCCACCAATCAATGTCACGACGTTGATGTCTGAGGCCCGCGATCTTCGCATATTATCTGCGACTGCTGCCACAGTCTCTCCATTTGAGACTCCAACGATGGCTCCGTCTTTGAGAAACTCACCCAACGCAATTCCAGAGGTTTTGCCGAGCAAAGCCAAAGTATCGTTCTTGTTTTTTTGGCTCGAAACTACGATCGCTGAATCCAAATTGAACTTTCGGGCCAGCTGTCGCTCAAGTTCAAAATTTCTTGAAGCCTGGGCAGCTACTCGAATTTCAACAATCCCGAGCTCCATGGCCTGCTTAAGGTGGCGACTAATAGTAGCGACTGATACACCCATTTCGGATGCAATCTCGCTCTGCGATAAGCCATCCTCATACCGTAGTCTGGCAATTTGCAGCATTGTCTGTTCGCCGCGGTGGGGCCTTGACATCTAATCACTTGCCTTTGTTTTGCGCCGCTATCTGGCGGAACTTTCATACAAGAAAATAGTGTAAAAAATTTCGTTAAGCGAGGGTTATTGTTAGATATTTGCGTAATTGTCAGCGAGGTCAGTCCGATCTGATCGAAACCGGACAGTCAGGCACGCCCATTTCCAAAATCCACTCGGAGAGCCCTATACAAGTTTCGGAAGTCCTTAAGTCGCCCCTCGTACTTCTTTTGCAAGTTAGGGTTGGGTTCAAACGTTCTAAGGACTGGCAAACGCGTTATGATGGACTCCGCTGTTCCGTGATTAACCGATATACGTCCCAATCGCGCTGCACCAAGGGCGGGTCCAAGTTCCGCGCCAGAGTGTTTTACGATCGTAATATTCAGAACTGACGCAATCAAATCGGCTAAAAAGGGTGACTTAGACCCGCCGCCAATCAGCACCAATTCTTTGGGTTGCTCAGCGCCCTGGGCAAGTGCCTCAAGGCCATCCGCCAACGAAAACGCTAAGCTTTCGATGAATGCGAGCGCGATATCTTCTGTTGTACTCGAATGCGTCAGACCAATGACCGCCCCTTTTATTTTGCTGTCATTGTGTGGTGTCCGCTCACCTGAAAAATATGGAAGGGCGAGAAGCTCACCTGGCCCATCGAAACGACTTTCAACCGAGGAAATCATCGAGCTGACGTCGACAATTCCGGTCCATCTTGAGAGAGCGTCCAGAACACTCGTCCCATTGAGTAACGCCGCCATGTGAAACCAGGTGTTGGGAAGCGCATGACAGAAGGTATGGACGAGTTTTTCAGTATGCGGCCGGAAGCTAGAGGAGGGCACTACCACCTGCGCTGATGTTCCCAATGAAACAAGTCCGTGCCTGCTATCGATGATCCCCATTCCAATGCACCCGGCGGCCACGTCTCCTGCACCAGCGGCAATGACCACTCCTCCGGGCAGACCCCACCTTTTGGCCAATTCAGAATCCAATATACCAGTTGGTTGAGCAGACTCGTGAATTTCCGGCAGAATCAAATTCTCGGCTTGGCAAACTTGAATTGCTTGATGAGACCATGTTCTGCGCTTTTGATCCAACAGCCATGAACCTGCGGCGTCCGATACATCGGTTGATCGGCTCCCGCACAATTTAAACCGCACATAGTCCTTAGGGAAAAGTAGGTAACACGCTCGCGCCAAAGACTCGGGATCGTTCCGAGAAAGCCAAAGCAACTTGGGACCCGTGAATCCGGGCATAGCTTTTACGCCAACAATGTCGTCAAGCTCCGGGTGAGTTTCGTTTAGTTCAGCGGCCTCTGCCGCGGCCCGACTATCATTCCACAGCATTGCGGGTCGAACGGGCGCATTATTTCTGTCCAGCAATACGACACCGTGCATCTGGCCTGCCAATCCAATGCTCGCAACTTGTGCCATTTGATCGCGATGACTAAAGGCGAGTTCGTCCAGTCCGGCAGCAACGCACCGAAACCAGTCTTCAGGAACCTGCTCCGCCCACCCCGGCATCGGCCGATTGGTGGCGAAAGCGTGCTCTGTCGATGCAACAATATCCTGAAAATGATCGACCAAAGCGATTTTGACAGCGGAAGTTCCAAGATCGATACCGATGTACATGCTTTAACTCCGACTTTCGGAAAGACAGATCCGTACCAGGCTGGATTGCCCCAATTTTCCTAAGCCAATTCTCGTAAAACACACACAACCATGTCTGGAGTGACAGGCATCGGCTCATTATGGATACTATCACCGTCTCTGCATGCTCTCAACGCGACCTGATGGAGTTGATCATGAGGTGCACCCGGAATTCCGATCTGGCGCAGAGTTGCAGGCAGCCCGATTTTTTCCATCAATGACTTGCATCTATTATACGCTCGACCTTCCACTTCCTGAAACAGCAGTTCGCCCAAAATACCAATTGCGACCTTTTCGCCGTGCAAACTTGAGTGAGTTTCCTCAAGTTCACACAGGCCGTCCTGAATCCCATGCGCAGCCGCTACGCCGCAAGACTCAAACCCCAAACCGCTCAGTAAGATATTCGCCTCGACAACCCTCTCCGTCGCAACCCCGCACGCGCCCTCACGGCATTCTGCAATCGCGCGCTCTCCGAACTCCAACAAAGTGTCTTCGCATAATCGCGCGATTTCAAAAGCCAGTTCTAGCCCCTGAAAACCAAAGGTTTTATCTGCTCCGGAAGCTCTACAGGCATTGGCTTCTATGCAGGTTGCCAGGCCATCACCGATGCCCGCGGCCATGAACCGTGCCGGTGCGGCAGAAATAATGTTGGTGTCCGCAACAACCACATCTGGATTCCGCGCCAGGTTCATAGCTCGGTCGAGCGACCCGTCTTCATTATATATGATTGCCAGTGCACTACAGGGTGCATCCGATGCAGCAATGGTCGGTACAACCATGCAAGGTAAATTCAAACTGTTGGCTACGGCCTTGGACGTATCCAGTGCTTTGCCACCTCCCAGTCCAATAATGCAGTCACTGCGATATTTGCTAGCTTGCCGTTCGAGTGAGGCGATTTCCGCCATCGTACAATTACCACCATGGGTAACAGTTGAGAGCTCGGAATCGTTCCCAAATGCAGATTGGAGTTTTGGCCGCAAAGCTTCGGCGATCCCTCGATCCAAAATGCAAAATGCCCGTAAACCAAAGCTTTTGGCTTCCGCACCCAGTAAGCGAATTGCACCTGGCCCCTGTATATACTTTCCTGGAAATCTCACAGCGCGCAGTGGTACGTGGCCAACGGCTGTTTCACCAACAGACATAGCCGCCATCCACACTGACGATAGAGCCCGTCATCAGACTGGCGGCATCGCTAGACAGAAACGCCACTACCGAAGCGACTTCGTCGGGGTTTCCCATTCTGTTCATCGGCGTGCCGTCGAGCCATGCTCCGTACATTTCCGCGTCGTTCTTGACTAAAGAATTTAATTCGGTGTCGATGTAGGTGGGTGCCACCGCATTTACTCTGACGCCGCGCGGTGCCCACTCAGCTGCAAGAGACCTCGTTAGGTGATGAACTGCAGCCTTGGACGCGTTGTAGTGCGCCTGGCCTTGGGGTTTGTTTACGATAAACCCGGACATCGAGCCGATATTCACGATTGATCCGCTCCCAGCCTTCAGCATTGAAGCGCCAAATGTTCGGCACATCCAATATGTCCCGTTAAGGTTGACGTCTAAAACTTTCAGCCAGCGCTCATCGGACATCTCTTCTGCATCAATGTTGCTGAGTGCAATTCCGGCGCAATTAACGAGGATTCCTACGGTACCATGGTCGGCTAAAACACTATCATGCGCTGACTGAACCGCAGCCGAATCCGTTATTTCCAGGGTCAAACCGACCGCTGAGTGCCCGTCTTTCGTTAATTTTTGAACAAGATCATCCACGCGTTCTTCGTCTAGGTCCGATACGATAACTTTGGCGCCGAATTGGCAAAGCGCCTCAACGATAGAGGCACCAATGCCACCGGTTGCGCCGGTGATGAACGCGGTCTTGCCTGTTAGGTCCAGCTTCTTGTGGTAGTTCACGGTTCGATCCTGTGACAGTTCAATATATGAAAATGGAGACGGAGCGGGAGGAGCTCCGCCTCCAATCACCCTAGAACACCGATTCAGGGTTGTAATATTCATCTATGTTTTCGCTGCTGATAACTGCAGGCTCGGTAACATAGTGTTTCGGAAAATCAGCAGGCAACTCTCCCCGTGAGTGCTCCAGTCCGAATTTCACGGCCAGCCGCGCAAGCACGTCCGGATCGTTCAAGCCGGTTGCGCCATACTCACCAGCTACGATCAGCTCATATGCCTCCCGCTGACCATCTGCGGCCGCCAGAAGCAAGATATCATCACGACCCGCAGCTTTTACTGCGATGTGTGCGCCGAGAACCATGCTGTCGTTTTCACCATAAACGACGTTTATCTCAGGATGAGCCGTTAGAAGATCCTCCATCGCGGTCAAGCCACCTTCTTGAGACCAGCCGCCCCAGCCCTGAGCGACGATGTTAACTGTTGCTTTGCCGTAGTTGACCAATTGGCCTTCTACGAGACCCCAGATCACGCCCATGCGACGGTCTTCGCCGCCCGTATTACCCTTATTCCCGGAGAGAACAGCGATGTTTGCCGGTTCACCACCAAGCTCTTTTGCCAGCCAGTGGCCAACAAGCTTTCCGTTTCCAACGTTTGGAGAATTAATCAGTGTAACGTAATTCGCGTCCATGCTCAGACTGGTGTCCAGAGCAATAACAGTGACGCCTGCCGCGACAGCGTTGTTAACCGCCGGCACGATGCCTTCCACATCTGTCGCGTTAACAATCAGGACATCCACGCCTTGTGCCACATAATCTTCGATGTCCGAGATTTGCTTGAGCATATCGCGCTGTGCGTCCGAAGTAATGACTTTGCAGCCAAGTTTCCCGGCCTCATCAATTACTGCTGCATCCATTGCCGCAAAATAAGGAGCGTTTAGTGTCGGCATCGTTAGCGCCACCGTACAATCCTGAGCACTCGCAACTGAAGCGAAAGCAACACTGGATGTCAGCGCAGCTAAAACTCTGGGTAAGTTCTTCATCTCTTGATCCTTTCAAAGGTGTGTTTTTCGACTTGGGGTCCTATCGCAGAAAATCCTCGCATCGATGAACTGCAGGGCAATTGCATCGACGCCAAAAGAGACAGATCCGTTTTGAAGCCATCCTCCCGCCAACGAATATGTGTCAGCACCCCTCCTTGCGACCAACGACCGCATAGAATCGGCTCGTCCTGTGTCAGTCCTTAAAAGATATAGTTGTTGTCATTTTTTTGCAATAATCTTTTTTAAATGCAAGAACTTGCAATATTGAATTGCTTTAAACTGGAGCAGAAAAGGAGCGGCCAGCGGCAGCTGGCTGTTCCTTATTGATCTGTATGCCACCAGCGGTGCATCACAGTCAGTTCTTGACTCTTGTGACTTCAAAATGGAGCAGCATTGCCACCGCGATGATAATGCCCATCCAGACCTGTTGGTGGTATCCAGGAGGCATCGTCAACTTGCGGGGCTTGTTCTGAAATCGTACCGACCGATATGACAAAGGCCAAACATTCCGGCGCCCTCAAAGGCCACCGTTTCCCGCCTGAGATCATTGCATATGCGGTCTGGTCTTATTTTCGGTTTCCCTTGAGCCTACGCGATGTCGAGGATCTACTTGCGGCGCGCGGCATCATCGTGAGCTATGAGACGATCCGGAAGTGGGTTGGCAAATTTGGTAAAAAGTGTGCCGCTTCCATCCGGCGGGACCGGCCTGCGCCGTCTGATAAATGGCACCTTGATGAAGTGGTCATTCCTATCCGCTGGCGCAAATTCCGGCTTTGGCGCGCGATCGACAGCAATAGCTCCTCTCATCGCTGCAAGCAGCGACTGCCGGGCAACGAACGTTCTCGATATTCTGGTTCAATCGCGCAGGAATACCAAAGCGGCAAAGCGTCTAATGCGTAAATTGGTCAAACACTATGGAGAGCCTCGCGTTCTCATCACTGATAAATTGGGTAGCTATGGTTCCGCGAAACGTAATCTGATCGCGGGTGTCGAACACCGCCGGCACAAAGGCTTGAACAACATAGCCGAGGTTTCACAAAGACAAACCAGGAGGCGCGAAAAGATATTCGGGCGCTTCAAATCACCAAGGCAAGCTCAAATGTTTCTAGCAGCCCACGATCAAATATCTTGTCTCTTTCGTCCACGCCGCCACATCCTTTCCGCCATTTCATACCGACATGCTAGATCAGATGCACACAGTCTTTGGAGCGAATATTCCGCCGAATTGATCGCTTAGATTTTGGGAACTTAGCGCCTCGTTCAAATTGCTCAAATTAACATGACAGTACCCACACGCGACAATTTCAAGGCCAACCGAGCCGCTGCTCTCTCCGAGTGGCGCCAAATCCGTTCGGCATAAGTTCCGGCATTCGGTGGCGAACTGAGACCAGTTCTCATCCGTCTGACAGCACCAGCAGAACAGTTTTGCCTTGCGCCTGTGATCTTCCCCTCAAGAATCTAAAGACCAAATCGCCCGGCTAGACTGGCACGTTGATCTTCATTCGACGCATGGCGGTACGCATATCAAAAAAACTTGAATGATCGTTTGTGATGGTTTATGAACGATCTTGGTCGTTGGTGACGATAATTGGCTTTTTAAAGCCCTTGCAACGACTTCACGGGGGGGTGGATATGTCGGAACAATTTGACCTTGCTGCCGTACGGCGTCGAAAAATCGCAGAACTTGTTCGCTCTAACGGCTCGATGAGCAGTCGAGATCTGAGTGATCTGTTCAGCGTTTCCGAGGCGACTATTCGGCGTGATTTAAAAGCCCTTGATGAACAAGGCTCTGTTGTGCGTACCCATGGGGGTGTGCTGACAAATTCCAGCGTCATGGTCGACCTTTCGAACGAAGAGCGAAAGTCGGTTGGTGCCGAGGAAAAGCGACGTATTGGACAGGCTTCTATCGAGTTACTGGCGGGCGACGAAGTGGTTTTTCTTGATGCAGGAACGACCGCGCACGCCATTGCGGCAGTTGCCCACAAAAAACCAAGCTGCACCTATGTCACGACGTCGCTTGGGGTCGCGAACCTTTTGCAGGCCCAGCGAATTGCGCAATTCTATACGATTGGCGGCTCATACCAGCCTGTGAACGATTCATTTACGGGCACTTTGGCTATTTCAGCGCTGCGGTCGCTCTCATTTGACATCGCCTTCTTGTGTTGCTCGGCGATTGACGTCGACAGGCGCTCAATCAGTGTCGCCAGCGAAGCCTATGCGCAGATGCAAAAAGAAGTGATTTCCAACACGCGCCGCCGCTATGTCGTGGCCGACACAAGCAAGTTTAAGCCAAACGCCTTTATGCAAACTGCCCGGTTCGACCAGATTTCTGGCATCGTTACAAACCAGGAGGTCGACGATGAAATCCTCGCACAACTTGAAGACGCCAATCTAGAGCTGGTGCTGGTATGAAAAGCACTGGCGCGTCACTGAGTGTTAAGGGGCTAAAGAAAAGTTGGGGGCCCACAGAGGTTCTGACTGGCATTGATTTTGATATTGAGCCCGGTGGTTTCCTGACACTCCTGGGACCATCAGGGTGCGGAAAAAGTACAGCACTTCGGCTGGTGTCAGGCTTGGACGAAGTCAGCGGTGGAAGCATCCTGATCGACGGCAAAGACGTCACCAAAGTGCCTGCCGACCAGCGCAATATAGGCATGGTCTTTCAGAACTATGCTCTATTTCCCCACATGACGGTCGCAGAAAATATCGCCTACGGCCTGAAAGTTCGAAAGGTTGCGAAACCGGTACGGGAAGCCTCTCTTGAACGCGTAGCAGAGTTGATGTCACTTGGGCCGCTTTTGGATCGAAAGCCCGCGCAGCTATCCGGTGGGCAACAACAGCGCGTCGCGCTTGCGCGCGTTCTTGTGTCAGAGCGCCCATTGGTTTTAATGGACGAACCGTTGTCCAATCTTGATGCAAAGCTGCGCACTGAAATTCGCAGCGAAATCAGGGCCCTGAACAAATCTCTTGGGATTACCGTCGTTTATGTAACTCACGACCAAAGTGAGGCCCTGTCGATGTCCGACACTGTCGTATTGATGAACGCAGGCCGGGTCGAACAGGTGGGCACTCCGAAAGAGCTTTATGATGTGCCCGCCACTGTATTTTCAGCAGGTTTCATCGGCACGCCGCCAATGAACCTGTTACCGGTCGCAGACGTCAGTCTTCCAGATGGAGTGGCCGCGTCATATGGCAATGACCCAGCCGATCTTTTGATTGGCGTACGTCCGGAAAGCATGCAGTTCCCTGCTGGTGGCGCGGACTATTCCGCCTCGTGCCGGATCACCAGCATAGAATATGAGGGCAGCGTCTCGTTGCTGCATCTGACGTCGAAATCTGGTGCGAGCTTCATCCTATCTCACTCCGGCGATACCCTGCCATCTCTGGAAGAAGAGATCACCGTCGGCTGGACGCAAAGTGCGACGCATCTATTTTCGAAACGTACAGGCAAGCGAGTTTTAACATCATCATAATCGACTGGGGATTCAACCGCCGGCATTTCACGAAATAAAAGGAGGAGAAGACATGACTAAATTGAAATCCTACGCGACGCTGCTGGGCGCAACGGCGTTGACGTTGACCGGTGCGGCTTCAGTGTCTGCAGCCGATCTGGAGTTCTACTTTCCGGTGGGTGTGAACGCTCCGGCAGTGGAAACGATCCAAGCCCTAACAGACGAATGGGCGGCGGCTAATCCGCAGCACACTGTGAAAGCGGTCTATGCGGGCAACTACGAAGAAACGACAACCAAGGCGCTGACCGCAGCCAACGCAGGCCAACCGCCGCAGGTGGCCGTTCTTCTGTCGATCGACCTTTTCACGTTGATCGAAGAAGACGTGATCCTACCAATTTCGGACATCGCGAATTCGGAAGAAGACAAGGAATGGATTTCTGGTTTCTATCCCGCATTCATGTCGGACGCTCAGTTTGAAGGCAAAACCTACGCCATCCCGTTTCAGCGCTCGACGCCGGTTTACTACTATAACAAAGACGCATTCCGCGAAGCTGGACTTGATCCTGAAGCACCACCAAAGACCTGGGACGAGATGATCGAGGTTGGTAAGGCGCTCACGGTGAAGGACGACAACGGAAACGTGACCCGCTGGGGCACACGCATCCCGACGCTTGGTCTCGGAGGAGCGTGGCTTTTCGGTGGTCTGGTCGTCTCTAAAGGCGATGTACTGACCACAGAAACCGGTATTGAGGCGCGGATGGACACGCCCGCGACTTTGGCATCGTTGGAGTTTCTTCTGAGGCTGGCTGAAGAAGAAGTCATGGCGCCGGGTGGAATCACTTGGGGTGATACGCCAAAGGCATTTCTTGAAGGTCAAACCGCTTCGATGTGGACCTCGACAGGCAACCTTGCCTTCATCGAGGAGAACGCGGAATTCGACTGGGGCGTTGGCTTCCTTCCGGGTGGTGATGGGCCGGG
This sequence comes from Boseongicola sp., assembly GCF_057460485.1. Lineage (NCBI taxonomy): Bacteria > Pseudomonadati > Pseudomonadota > Alphaproteobacteria > Rhodobacterales > Paracoccaceae > Boseongicola > Boseongicola sp. The sequence continues at coordinate 10,148 of NZ_JBVCWP010000024.1, read as the reverse complement.
TGCACCAATCGGTGGCGGCAACTTCTACGTGTTCCAGGACACGACAGAAGAAGAGCGTGAAGCCGCGCTGGACTTTATCAAGTTCATGACATCTCCCGAAAGTGCGGCCAAATGGAGCATTGCGACTGGCTATGTCGCTCCGCGTCCTGATACATGGGAAACGCCAGAGATGAAGGCCTATGCCGAACGCCTGCCACAGGCTTTGGTAGCACTGGACCAGCTTGCTTATGCTGAACGTGAATTCGCGACGTTCCAGCGCGCCAAGGTCACACAGTATCTGGTTGATGCGATCGAAAGCGTCGTGACCGGAAACGCCGAGCCAGCAGAGGCGTTGGCCAAAGCCCAAGAGGGCGCGGACAAGATTCTGAGTGAATATAAGTAAGGCGATACCAAAAATCCGCTCTGCGCAGAAACCGTGTTTGCGCAGGGCTCACCTGCCTTTTCGAACGCACTCGCAGCAAGGTGACACGCAATGAACAACCGATTGTCAATTCGACTGGCAGTGATCATGTTGGTCATTCCGTGTTCGCTGCTGGTCGCGTTCACCCATTATCCTGCCATTCAGGCACTGATAAATTCCTTTTGGAACAATAGCAGTTCGCGTCGCCCTTCGCGTTTTTCAGGGATCGAAAACTATCAGGCGTTAATGGAAGACGACCGCCTGGCACAAATTCTGATCAACAGCACGATCTACGCGCTTGGCACCATCCCGCTGGCGATCGGTCTTTCGATTGGCATGGCGCTTTTGGTGAATTCAAGGCTTCCGGGAACAACCTTGATGCGGCTTTCGTTCTTCATGCCGACGATGCTGCCGATGATTGCGGTCGCCAATATCTGGCTGTTTTTTTACGCGCCCGGCATCGGCCTTGCCTCTCAGATCCTCGAAGTGTTTGGGATGCCATCGATCAACTTCCTTGGCCGTACAGACACAGCGCTGGCGTCCATGATGTTTGTCGCCGTGTGGAAAGAAGCCGGGCTGTTCATGATATTCTATCTGGCCGCTTTGCAGTCTGTGCCAACAAACCTGAAGGACGCAGCCAAGCTTGAGGGCGCAAGCGCATTGAGGGTTTTCTGGGATGTCGTGATGCCGCTTTTGCGGCCAACAACAATTTTTGTAGCGGTCAATGCGCTGATCAATGCGTTTCGGCTTGTGGACCACGTCATCGTTATGACCGAAGGCGGGCCGAACAACTCCAGCGCGCTCTTACTCTACTATATTTACGAAGTGACGTTCCGTCAAAGAGACTTCGCCTATGGTGCAACCCTGACCGTGTTGATGGTCTGCCTGCTTGGGCTGCTGGCCATCGTGCAATACTGGGTTTTAAACAGAAAAGCGCACTACCAATGAACCGCGGCTTGAACAGAATTCTGTTATCGACAATGGGCGTCGTGTTCGCGGCTCTTTGGGCGCTACCGTTCATTTATTCCGTCTGGACTGCGTTCCACGACGAAAAATATTCAGCCAACTTCCAGTTAGGCGCGCCATGGACATTTGAAAACTTCATCGAGGCTTGGCAGTCCGCACCCTTTTCGCTCTACTTTGCAAATACGATGATCCTGATCACCATTGTTCTGGTCGCAAACCTGATATTGTGTACGCTGGTTGCTTATGCCTTTGTGCGCTACAAATTCCGCTGGGCGGGCTTTCTGTTTGCGCTGATCATGGTGCAACTTTTGATCTCGCCGGAGATTTTGATCGTCGAGAATTATTTGACGCTTTCACGCGTTGGGTTGACAGACACGATAATCGGGATCGCCCTGCCTTATCTAACTTCGGCGTTCGGCATTTTCCTGCTGCGCCAGACTTTCCTAACAGTGCCGAAGTCGCTGGATGAAGCGGCCCAAATCGAGGGCGCGGGTGCATGGCGCGTTTTGTGGAATGTCTATGTGCCGTTGGCGTGGCCTGTTTATCTGGCCTATTCGCTGGTTTCGATCAGCTTTCATTGGAACAACTTCCTGTGGCCTTTGATCGTGACCAACTCACCAGAGGTGCGCCCGTTGACCGTTGGCCTAAGTGTTTTTGCCACTGTAGATAGCGGTGTCGAATGGTCTCTGGTGAATGCAGCAACGCTGATGACCACCGCGCCTCTCATCATTGCCTTTATTATTTTCCAACGCCAGTTCGTCGCCAATTTTATGCGCGCTGGCATCAAATAACGATGCGTCCAATGCCAGAAAACACAGTGGAACCCCTAAATTGCTAATTGCGCACACATCCGATTTTCATGTCTTCGCGGACGCGCCGGAAACTTCGCTGGTACGTCCCGATATTGTCCAGGCCACACGCAAGGTTATCGCCGATATTGCCAATTTCTCACCCTGCATTGATGCGGTGATGATCACGGGCGATCTGGCGGACGGCGGCTCGGCGGAAGACTATGCCCTTGTGAAGGATATTTTGTCGCCCATCAAAGTTCCGATTTTCGCGGTTCCGGGAAACCACGATGCGCGTCAGGGCTTCAGAGCTGCCTTTGAAGATTCGCTTCCTTTCGGGCCAGGGTCAAAACTGGATTACGAAGCGTCCTGCGGTGATCTGCGGATTATTGCGCTTGATACGCTGATCGAAGGTCAGGTCACCGGCGGCCTTGATGACAGCCAAATCGATTGGCTTGCTGAACGGCTGGCTAATCCGACAGAGCGACTGACACTGATCCTGATGCACCACCCCGCGTTTCCGTCAACGATCACAAAGCTTGATCAAATGGCGTTGAAAGACGGGCATTCGAAATTTGAAAAGCTTATTGCCCAATACTCCGGTCCGGTCAGGATCTTGTCGGGCCATATTCACCGACCGTTCCAGACGCTCTGGAACGGCATCTGGTGTGCGGTCAGCGGCGGGCCTTCCTTCCAACACGCGTTGAAATTGGCCCATAACGCACCGGAGCCATCAGATGTGGACGAGCCATTTGCATATTTCATTCATCGGATAGAGGAGGCCGCTGCCATGACCGTTCATACCCGGTATGTCGCGCTTTGACCCCGCCACTTGAGAAATCCAGCGTCGCTGCTGTTGAACAACTTGCGCGCGATGCCGGGGCCGTCGCCCTGCGCCACTTCGAGGCACTAAGCACCGTGCCGGTGGAGTCAAAAGGACACCTTGATCTGGTGACCGCCGCCGATCAGGACGTCGAACGCTTTTTAACCGAAGGGCTTGCCAAGGCGTTTCCTGAAGATGGCATTTTCGGCGAAGAAGGGGCCGCGCACCAAGGCACAAGCGGTCGCACGTGGGTCGTTGATCCGATTGACGGCACGTTCAATTTTGTCCGCGGTGGCGATCAATGGGCAATTTCAATTGGACTCTATGAGGCTGGGCAGCCAACCTTCGGCGTCATCTTCGCGCCCCTGAGGTCGCAGATACTTGTGGGTGGCATAGGACTGGCGAGCACCCTGAATGGAGAAAGGCTGGCGCAGCGCAGCGGCCTTGATAGTTCCCGCGCCTCTTGTGGCGTCGGGTTTCACCCGGTCATCCCGGTTGAGCTGCGACTTGAGACTTTGCGTTTCGTCTTGGAAGATGCCGGCATGTCGTTTCGCTGCTGTGGTTCGGCGACGCTGTCGCTTATCGAGGTGGCCCTTGGCCAGGTCGATGGGTATCTTGGCATCGGTGAATCGTCTTGGGATCTCATGGCTGCACTGCCCATATTGGACCAAATCGGCATTCGCAGCACCGTAGACTGGAAGAATACGGATCTGTCGTCGAAATTGCGCTTTGCTTGCGGCACGCCAGAGTTTCTTCAGGCCGTCGCGCCTATCGTCGACTTTGGTGCCACGCTAGAGCTTTAGGTCTAACCGCGAACTTGTCGCCAACAACATCAGTGCGCGGACGAATTGACTGCAAGGCATGTGCCGGCGGTACTGTCATGTTAATTTGAGCAGTTTGAACGAGGCGCTAAGTTCCCAAAATCTAAGCGATCAATCAGGCAAAATATTCGCTCCAAAGGGCATCGTCAACTCGTGGAGCCTGTTTTGAAATCGTACAGACCGACATGACAAAAGCCAAACATTCCGGTGCCCTCAAAGGCCACCGTTTCCCGCCTGAGGTCATTGCATATGCGGTCTGGTCCTATTTTCGGTTTCCCTTGAGCCTACGTGATGTCGAGGATCTACTTGCGGCGCGCGGCATCATCGTGAGCTATGAGACGATCCGGAAGTGGGTTGGCAAATTTGGTAAAAAGTGTGCCGCTTCCATCCGGCGGGATCGGCCTGCGCCGTCTGATAAATGGCACCTTGATGAAGTGGTCATTCCTATCCGCTGGCGCAAATTCCGGCTTTGGCGCGCGATCGACAGCAATAGTTCCTATTCATCGCTGCAAGCAGCGACTGCCGGGCAACGGTCGTTCTCGATATTCTGGTTCAATCTCGGCGCAACACTCGCGCAGCGAAACGCTTTTTTGCGCAAGCTATTCAAGCAATACGGGCGGCCGCGCGGGCACTGTCAGAGGAAGCTTGGTTGAAGTGTGTAAGTGGCACATCTAGCGTCGCCGGATGACAAAACGCGACCCATTCAAGTACTTCAAAACGTCTCCCGACATCATCCTCCTGGCGGTGATTCTTTACGTTCGGTACCCCCCTGTCACTCCGGAATGTGGAGGATCTGCTGCACGAACGCGGGATCGATATCAGCCATGAAACGGTCCGTTTCTGGTGGAACCGGTTTGGGCCATTGTTCGCCGTGGAGATCCGAAGGAAGCGGGTTCAGCAACTTCGCACACATTCGAATTGGCAATGACATCTGGACGAGGTTTTCGTGAAGATCAACGGAGAAACGCACTACTTGTGGCGGGCTGTAGATCACGAAGGTGAAATTCTGGAAAGCTATGTCAGCAAGCGCCGCGACCGCAAGGCGGCGTTGAAATTCCTCAGGAAAACAATGAAGCGCTTTGGGCCACCACATGTCATCGTGACTGATCTACTGCGGTCTTACGGCGCCGCGATGAAGGTCATCGGCAACGCAGATCGCCAAGAAACCGGACGCTGGCTGAATAACCGGGCTGAGAATTCTCATCTTCCGTTTCGCCGACGAGAACGAGCAATGTCGCGCCTCAGAAAGATGCAAACCCCACAGAAATTCGTCGCCGTTCATTCGTAAGCTCACAACCATTTCAACCAGGAACGTCACCTTCACTCACGCTGCAATTTCAAGCTCAACCGCGCCGCCGCTCTCGCTGAGCGGCGTCAGTTGGGCGCGACCTGAATTAAACCCGACTGGAAAACTGAGACGAGTTCGCATTCGTCTGACAGCACCAACGCAAGTCAATAAACTTGCGCAGGTTGTCTGCGGTCCAGGGCCTCCTTGTTTTTGGGGTCGTGGATTGCCGATTTGTGTAAACCAGTCAAAAGTTGGGTTGCGAATAATAGATGTTCACTTTACGTTCTCAATTGTTGAATTCATTATTCTGAACGGGCTCGTCATGGCAGACCAGATCGTCATCACCGAGAAAACCAGCCAGGCGAAGGACGTTCGCGCCGCCATTGGGTCTCGCTACGGCATGGTTCTTCCCGCCGAGGGGCATTTGTTCGACTTGCTCGAACCAGAGGATGTGGCGCCAGAGTGGAAGCGCTGGTCCCCGGTCCTGCTGCGCCCTCAGGAACTCTATGGCACACAGCCGGCAAAAGGCGGCAACAAAGCGGCCAAACTCAAAGCCATTCGCGAGGCACTACGCTCGGCCAAGCGGGTCTGGCTCGCCACCGATTGCGATCGTGAGGGGCAACTCATCGGCCAAGAGATTCTTGAGCATTACAATTATCGAGGCCAGGTCATGCGTGTGCTGTTTACAGCCCAGGACGCTCAGACCATTCGCCAGTCATTCGATCGTGCCGAACCTAATTCAGAATACGCCCGGCTTTACGCAGCTGCGGTCGCACGTCGCCAGGCCGATCAGATTTACAATTTGTCACTGACCCGCACTGCGACCGTCATCCTTGGCAAGGGCGCCCGGGGCGTCATCGGGGTTGGGCGTGTGAAAACCCCGACGCTGGCGATCGTCTGCAAGCGCGAACTGGAAGTTCGCGATTTCATTCCCGTCACCTATTTCGAGATTGTCGCCACGGCCATGGTCGAGGGCGGTGAATTCAAGATGCGACATGCACCACGGGAACGCATTCTTGAACGCGAGGTTGCCGAGACCGTGGTCGTGGCGGCCCGTAAATTCGAGGGACCGCTCGGCGTGCGTGTCGAGGACAAGCGCCAACAACCGCCGAAACTGCACGATCTGCCGTCACTCCAGAAACTCTGTGCCTCGCGCTTCGGCTGGGCCGCGGCAAAGACTCTCGAGATCGCTCAGGAACTCTATGACGGCCAGGGCAAGAAGATCATTACCTATCCTCGTGCGGAAGTGCGCTACCTTCCCGAGAGCTTGATCGGGGACGTGCCGCGGATCGTCGCCGGGCTGCAAGCGGGGCAATCGTTCAGCGCGATCCCCGTGCCAGCGCAGCCGATCATCCGCAAGGGTAAGAGCGGCACTTTCCACGACAAGGGATTGGAGGGGGCCAGCCACCACGCGGTCATCCCTAACGTCAACACCATCGAGGGCTTGCGCGAAGTCTGGCCGCGCCTTTCGGGCGACGAAAAAAAACTGTTTGACGTGATCGCGCGGGTGTACCTGGCCGCCATCATGCCGAATTTCCGCTATTGTCAGACAACTGCAACGCTCGATGTGGTCGGCTTTCCTTTCAAGGCGACCGGCCGCCAACCCATTGATCTCGGTTGGCGCGCGGCATTCCCGGAATGGAAACCGGCCGACGAAAGGGGCGATGACGCGCAGTTGCTTCCTCAGATGCGAAACGGCGAGACCACGCGATTGCGGAATGCGGCCGTCGAGGACAAGGAAACCCGACCACCGCCGCGCTATAATGAAGGCACTCTGATCGAAGCGATGCAGCAGGCCTGGCGCTTTGTCGATGACGAGGTTTTGCGCGACAGGCTGAAGGAAGCCAAGGGCATCGGTACGCCGGCGACCCGCGCCGAGGTCATCGGTGGGTTGAAACGGCAGGATTTTCTGATGCTCCAGGGCAAGAACATCGTACCCACCACAACCGGGTTGAAGTTGTTTGGCGTTCTCCAAGAGGCCGACCCGGCCTTGGTCGACCCTGGCGTGACGGCGCAACTCGAGTGTCTGCTCGACGATGTCGTCGTTGGCAAGCAGGAGATGATTGGTGCCATCGATGCCGTTTGTGACGTCGCCCAGCGAATTATCGGCAAGCTCGTGGAAGGCCCGCCGGGCGGTGTCTCGTCTTTGCTCGGCTTTGCATCCGACGGCGCGGGCGGTGGACGGCCACCAACACCCGCAATGAAGCGTTTCGCCGACAGCATAGCTCGCCAGAAGGGCATCAAGCCTCCAGCCGGTTACACAAAATCGGGATCTGTCTGCCGCGGGTTCCTCGAGAAACACGCCCCCAAGAAAGCTGAGGGCGTTGATGGGAAAACGATGGGAGGTGCTGGAGTAAGACCGGTAAGTCCAGCACAATTAAAATTCGCCGAGAGTATCTCGCGAGAAAAAGGTGTTGCGATACCCGACGAGGCCAAGACAAGCTCTTCCGCTATGTCCGTCTGGATTGACAAGAACCAAAGCGCAAAGCCTGGCAATGACCGCCGCAAAAGCGGCGAGAAGAATACTAAACCAACAGCGACAAAATCCGCTAAGTCAACGAAGCGGGCGGAAAGACCCAAGACAACCGCCGCTTTGGTGGATGCGAGGAGTCCGTCGGCTTCCGAGCAGCGGGATGCCGCAGCAAACACGCCACTGCGAATTCCTTATGGCAACAAGGATATCGCGCAAAAGCTCGGCGCCAGATACACTGCTGGCGGATGGTATGCGCCGCCCGGTGTTGATCTGACCGTGTTCAAATCCAAGGGATGGCTGTGAAGATGATGTTGAGCGCTGCCTCGCTATTGCGCCGCGAAGGCTCGGACCGCAGATCGGGGGAACTGTTCGCTGTCGCGGCCTACAATCTGGTCCGGCTGCCGAAACTGATGGCGGGCGCGAGGCTTTTCAAAGCCGCACTATAGCTGCCGAGCTTGTCCGTGATCACAACGCGCGGCCGCCTGTATTGCTTGAATAGCTTGCGCAAAAAAGCGTTTCGCTGCGCGAGTGTTGCGCCGAGATTGAACCAGAATATCGAAAACGTCCGTTGCCCGACAGTCGCTGCTTGCAGCGAAGAGGGGCCATTGCTGTCGATCGCGCGCCAAAGCCGAAATTTGCGCCCGCGGATAGGAATGACCACGTCATCAAGGTGCCATTTTTCAGACGACGCAGGCCGGTCCCGCCGGATGGAAGCGGCATACTTTGTACCCAAATTTGCGAACCCACTTCCGGATCGTCTCATAGCTCACGATGATGCCGCGCGCCGTAAGTAAATCCTCGACATCGCGTAGTCTCAAGGGAAACCGAAAATAGGACCAGACCACATATGCAATGATCTCAGGCGGGAAACGGTGGCCTTTGAAGGCGCCGGAATGTTTGGCTTTTGTCATGTCGGTCGGTACGATTTCAGAACAAGCCCCGCAAGTTGACGATGCCGTCTGAGCCAGTCGAACGCGACTGTCGCGTCTCTACCTGATGAGAAAAGAGGTCGCCTTGTGCCAACACTGATCAAGCCTTGGGTAACTGCAGCCTTGCCTGAGCGCCGACCCGTCCGATGCATTCAATCTGGTTCTGCTCGCAGATCTATCCGATCTCGTCGCAGGGCCGCGGATTACAATCACGATCTTTCAGACCACCGCAGATCATAACCGTTGACGGCACCGCAAAAACAGGACTATCGCCGACCACGCCGCGGCGCACCATAGGTCGAATTCAGGAGGCACCTCCAGTCTCGATCTTGAGCTGATGGCCACAATGCTTGCAGTGTACCGCGTCAGTTTCGTGCCGGTTGAGGCCGCACTCCGAACATTTGTAACGCAGCTTGTTGGGCCGGAAAACGGTCTGAGCCAGACGCAAGAACAATGCGACACCAGCGACCATGATGACCACTGCCAAGAGCCGTCCTATGGGGCCGGTCAGGACGATATCGCCAAAGCCGGTGGTCGTCAGAGCGGACACGGTGAAGTAGAGCGCATCTACATAGCCCACGATGTCTGGGTTATGATCAGCCCTCAGCACAAAAACGAGGGTACTCATGAAGAAGATGAAGACGCCAAGATTGACTGAACTTACGATGACATCCTCATTGCGGCGGAAGAACGGCGTGTCGCGGCGCAGGTCGCGCAGAACGTGGTAAGAATGTAGCAGGCGCAAGGTCCGCAAGACTCTTAGGAACCCAAAACTCTGCGATACTAGCGGTGCCAGCAAGAGCGACAATATGACCACGACGTCCGTCACAGTGTAGATTTGGCGAAGCATCAGCGCTCGATTGGGGGCAATCCACAGGCGTGAGAGAAAGTCGGCCAAGATTAGTGCCCCGATAACGAAATCAGCGGCAAGGATCGCAGCCGTCGGGTCACGAGGGACAGTGGCGATAAAGAACACGATTGTGGAGACATCAAAGCCGATCAGGAGGTAGCGAAACATCGCTGCCTTTTTACTTGCGCCAGTATATAACAGGTCAATCGACTTCTTAAGGTTTTCCATTGCATTGCCCCCAAATCCTGCGCTCCGAACCGGTGCTTCCCATCGCGCAATGGGAGGCGCAGCCGCACGGCGGGCTCAAATCGCGCTTACCCGCGACGTTGTTACACGGACCTGCGCTCCGCTGATATCGACGCGGCCTGTTTCCTTGAGGGTGCTATAGATGCCGCACAAATTCAACGCCGATCGCCGTGACAAGATCCTGACGCAGAGGCATCCGGTGACCAACTGGGCCGAGTACGATGAAAGCCTGCGGCAACGCGGTGATCTGACGGTCTGGATCAGCGATGACGCGCTCGCTTTGTGGGCGGCACCACCGCGAATGACGCCTGGTGGTCAGGCTGTCTAATCGGATTTGGCGATCAAGCTTTGCCTGACGCTGGGCATGGTGTTCAAGCAGCCACTGCGGCGGCATTGACACGTTAAATCGACGATCTCGCGCGAACAGGTTAGCGCAGTTGAATGAGCAAGATTTCCTATTCCCGCCACCGGTTCCCAGCAGCAGTGATCCATCGTGCTGTTTGGCTCTACTTTCGCTTTCCGTTGAGCTTTCTGCACGTGGAGGAAATGTTTACAGAGCGTGGG
>NZ_JBVCWP010000023.1:0-28903 GCF_057460485.1 Boseongicola sp. | reverse complement strand
TTTCCAGCCCGGTGTTTTCATCCCGGTAAACGGCCATAACCTGACCCTTCACCAAAGGGGCAACGCGCGTGACACCTTCAACGGCCGCAAGCCGCGCGGCCACATCATTATAGTCTGCGATAACCCGGCTGACCTGCCCGCTTTCCGAACGAACTGCCTGATTATAGATAGTCACATGGGCGTTCGCGCCAAGGATAGTCGACACAAACTCGTCGCGAAACCCGGCGCGGACGGCAAGCGTGATGATTAACGCCGCCACCGCCAGCATAATACCGATCAGCGAAATCCATGTCATCACGGACACGCCGCCCTCGGCCCGCTTGGCGCGCAGATACCGCCATGCGATCAGGAATTCAAAACGTGAAAAGGGCGCGGGCGTGGCCATGACTGCTCCGATGTTTTGCCCTGTCATGCAAGGCGCGGCGCGCGCGGTCAACTCACTTCCAATTCATCCCGCTCTTCTTGGCAAAAATACTCCGGTGTGCAGCGCGCGCACTTCATAACTTGATCGGAAATCGCGCTCGGATATCAGCGTCCATAACCGGGTCCAAAGCCGCCATTGAAGAGGTCGCCAAAATCATCTCCTTGCGCGCCTTTGCCCCTGCAATCAAATCCGGTTTCTTGTTTTCTTCCCATTCCTTTGGGCTCGTGCGATCCCCATGAAACGGATAGACATAATCCGTCTCCATCCGCGCCAGTGTCTCACCGACCCCAAGATAATGCCCCGGACCGCCCAGACAGACCTCCCGCATCGCTTCGATGGCAAGCGTGTCATCCGTCACTTCGATGCCTTTAAGACATCTTAGCGCCTGCCCGATCAGATCATCGCCAAGGATAAGCGACTCGTGACAAAATCCAAGCAGCGACGCATGCATGCCCGCCGCCTCGTAAACCATGTTTAGCCCCGACAAGCCGGCCATCACATTCGAGCACATCTGCTCCCACCCGGCCTGCATGTCCGGCAGCTTGGAATCCGACGCTCCCGCTGCAGCCCCGCCCGGAAGACCGTAAAACTGATGCATCTGCGCGCAGCCAGCCGTCAAAAGCGCCTGCTCTCCTGACCCGATCGACATCGCGCCTGTCCGCAGGTCAACGACAAACGGCCATGTGCCGAAAATCGCCGGATGCCCGGGCGCAATCGCGTTGACGTACACGATGCCGGCAAGGCACTCTGCGACCGCCTGCACAATGGCTCCGGCCAAGGTCGCAGGTGCCGTCGCTCCGGCCATCCCGGCGCTTAGCAATAAAACCGGCATACCGCCCCGGATACAGGCCTCCATAACCCCGCAGCTTTCGGTCGCAAACTTAAGCGGAGGCACGACGAAGCAATTGGAGTTAGACAGAAAAGGCCGCGCACGGAACGCCTCTTCGCCACCCGCAATTGCATAGGCGAGGTCCAGACAGGCCTGTGCGTTTTCCGGCTCGGTTATAGATGTTCCGACGTGTTTGGTCGTGCCTGTGCAGCACGCGTAGATCGTGTTCAGATCAAGTTCCAGATTATCGGGTAAATCGCGGGCAACCATGGGCCGCTGAAGAAAATGAATATTGTCCAACTGGTCTGCTATTCGCGCGGCGTCATGAAGGTCCTGCAACGTGCTGTGGCGATAGTTTCGCCCATCCGGCTCGACCATATTCACTGCAGCGCCAGCCGTACCATAGTGAACTTTGGTGCCTGACAGGTTCAAGTCGTGCGCGGAATTTCGACCATGCAGCGTTATGTTTCGTGCGGCTTTCGCCAGCATATCTTCGACCAATGCGGGTGAGAATCTCAAGCGTCCGTCGTCGCCCAACCGCGCACCCGCCTGAACCATAACCTCGATACCGGAAGGCGGCGCGTCAGCAAGCCCGATCTCGTCAAGGACTGTTAAAGCAGCTTTATGAATACGTAGCACTTCGGCGTCGCTAAGTGCCTTAAGCGTCCCGCCTTCCATACCGCCTCGAATGGGGCGAACATCTTCGGCCAAGGGCGCTGACCGAAGTGCGTGGCGCGCGACGCGCCCTCCGGATCGGCGGGTCTGTGTTCGTGTCATTTTAGAAATCCTGCGAAAAAGGGAAAGGTTAATCGAGCGGCACTCAGTCGCTCGGACGCCCTCTCGCAGCACGGCCGCGATCCGCACCAATCGTGCGGCTGACTAGTACAATTTGCCATTGTTCGCCCATGACAAAACCTCTCCCTGTTAAGGAAAGGCTACGCCGCCGGTGGGTGTAATCTGTCACAATCGCGCCACGGAAAATGTCGCAAATAGAACGCTATCGACCGCGCAGCCATGCCAAAACGTCGTCCGCGTTCTGATCGGGCGGAAACACCGGGTAAAAGGTTTTGACGATCACCCCGGCCTCGATCACCCAGGCCATCCGCTTGAGAAATTTCCGCCCTTCGACCTGCAGTACCGGCAGGTTCAGCGCCGCAGCTAAAGCGCCATCTGCATCCGACAGAACCGGAAACGGCAGGTGCAAACGCGTTGCCATTTCGCGTTGATAGTCCGTATCCTGGGTCGACAATCCAAACACATGGCCGACACCCAGCGCCTGCAATTCACCAAAATGATCGCGGAAGGAACACGACTGTGGCGTGCACCCCCGCGCGCCCGGAATGCCATCCCAACCGTCCGGCAATACGCCGTTTGGCTGCCCTGTCATCGGATAGATATAAATAACAACTCGTCCCGCGACATCCGCCAAAGACACGGCCCCGCCATCGGTCGACGCCAAGGCCACATCTGGCACTTTCGCTCCTGTCAGGTGGTCTGCCGCGCCGTCGTCTTCCGGCGCCGGTATCAACGACCAGTCCGGAGCCCCGGTTCCTGCGCCAGTAAACGGTTGGTTTGACATTTCGCCTTCAAATCCAGGTGTGGAACGACCGCTTTTCCATCGGCTGCACCATTGCCGCCCGCACTTCGACACAATGCGGCGCATAAATCTCGGCGACTTTTTCGACGGCCATCTCGGGCGCCATTTCCTCGCTGACGCCGGTGCGACGGTTTGTCAGTTCGACCACGCCGTTCTTCAAACCGCGCGGGCCGACGGTGATCCGCCAAGGCAACCCGATCAGATCCATCGTCGCAAACTTCGCGCCTGCGCGCTCGTCCCGGTCGTCGTACAAAGGCTCCATCCCATGTGCGACCAACGACTTATACAGCGCCTCGGACGCCTTGTCCGTCGCCTCGTCACCTTGCCGCAAATTCACAATCCCACAATGGAACGGCGTCACGCCCTCGGGCCAGATAATCCCGTTATCATCATGCGATGCCTCTATAATCGCGCCGAGTAGGCGGCTCACACCTATGCCATGTGACCCCATGTGAACCGGCACAGGCTTGCCATCGGGGCCCTGAACCGTCGCGCCCATCGCTTCGGAATACTTCGTGCCGAAATAGAAGATTTGCCCCACTTCGATCCCACGCGCCGACTGTCGGCGATCTTGCGGAACCTTGGCAAACGCCGCCTCATCGTGGGTTTCGTCCGTGCGGGCATAACGCGAGGTGAACTCCTGCAGCACGGCCTCGCAAGCCGCGTGATCGTCGTAGTCAATCTCGCGGTCACCGAACGACAATTCAGTGATCTCGCTGTCGTAGAAAACCTCCGACTCGCCCGTCTCGGCCAGTACCAGAAACTCGTGCGTATAATCCCCGCCGATAGGTCCACCGTCTGCGCGCATAGGAATAGCCTGCAGACCCATCCGCTCGTAGGTGCGCAGATAAGACACCAGATGGCGGTTGTACGCGTGCAGCGCGTCCTCTTTCGTCAGATCGAAATTGTAGCCGTCCTTCATCAAAAATTCGCGCCCGCGCATCACCCCAAACCGCGGCCTCACCTCATCGCGAAATTTCCACTGAATATGATAAAGCGTCAGCGGCAAGTCTTTGTAACTGCTCACAGACGACCGAAAAATATCAGTTATCAATTCCTCATTCGTCGGCCCGAACAGCATATCGCGTCCGTGGCGATCAGAAATCCGCAGCATTTCCTGGCCGTAGTCATCATACCGCCCGCTTTCACGCCACAGATCCGCCGATTGTATCGTCGGCATCAGCATCGGCACGTGACCGGCGCGCACCTGTTCTTCGTGCACTATTTTTTCGATGTTTTGCAAAACTTTGTAGCCCAGCGGCAGCCAGGAATAGATGCCAGCACTTGCCTGCTTGATCATGCCAGCCCGCAACATCAGCCGGTGGCTGACGATCTGCGCCTCGCTGGGTGTTTCCTTCAAAATGGGCAGAAAATAACGACTTAGACGCATCTTTTATGGACCTTCTTGGACGATTTCGCACCAAAGTCGTCTAGGCCATCGCCGCCGCCCTCGCAAGCCATACCCCATGCGCATGACGCCCGCGCGGCTGCCCGACAAAGCCAAAACCACCCCCTTGCGCCCTTTGCGCTGACTTGCGACACCTGACACTACCACAAACCAAGGACACGATATGGCCCTGCCCATCCGGCAACAGCTGAAATACTGGGGGATCGCAGCGGCGGTCTTCTTCGTCGTTCTTTGGGTCCTTGGGGACGTCATCTTGCCCTTCGTCCTTGGAGCGGCCATCGCTTATTTCCTTGATCCCGTCGCCGACCGGCTAGAAGCCTTGGGCTGTTCGCGCGCCATTGCCACGGCGATCATCACCATCTCGGCGCTGATGATTTTTGTGGTTCTCGCCCTTCTCGTGATTCCGACGCTGGTCTCTCAGACCGCGCAATTGATCTCGACCGCGCCTGATATGGCTTCGCGCCTGCAAGCGGTCCTGACCGAACGTTTCCCCGACCTTGGCGACGCCAATTCAACGATCCGCAGGTCGCTGTCGTCTATCGCCGAAACAATTCAGTCGCGCGGCGGCGAGGTTCTGAACACCGTCCTCAGCTCGTTCTCGGGCGTGTTGAACGCCATTGTGATCTTCGTGATCGTGCCGGTCGTGGCGTTTTACATGTTGTATGACTGGGACAATATGGTCGCCAAAGTCGACAACCTTCTGCCGCGCGATCACGCGCCGACGATCCGCAAGCTGGCTTCGGAAATCGACCGCGCCCTGGCGGGATTCATCCGTGGCCAAGGCACTGTTTGTCTGATCCTTGGCGCTTATTATGCCATTGCCCTTATGGCCGTGGGTCTTAACTTCGGATTGGTCGTTGGGTTTGTTGCGGGTGCGCTGACCTTCATTCCTTACGTCGGAGCGCTTGTCGGCGGCGTTCTCGCGCTTGGCCTTGCACTATTTCAATTCTGGGGCGACTGGATTTGGATCATCCTTGTCTGGGCAATCTTCCAATCCGGGCAATTTGTCGAAGGCAATATCCTGACACCGCGCCTTGTCGGCCAATCCGTCGGCCTGCACCCGGTCTGGCTCATCTTTGCGCTGTCTGCGTTTGGTGCGCTTTTTGGCTTTGTCGGTCTTCTTGTCGCCGTCCCCGTCGCCGCCTCCATCGGCGTTGTCACCCGCTTTGCGATCTCACGCTATCGGTCCTCCCTTCTCTACAAAGGGATCGAAGAGCAAGAAGACCCCTGACCTAATGGCCGAGCAGTTGATCTTTGATCTGCCCAAGCGCACAGCACTTGGACGCGGCGACTTCTTCGTCTCGTCGGCCAACGTGCTGGCCGTCACTCGCCTTGATGACACCGAAACGTGGCCAAACACCAAACTCGCTCTCACAGGCCCCGAAGGCGCGGGCAAATCCCACCTTGCCCATGACTGGTCAAAGGCCAACCACGGCCATGTGATGCTGACGGCCGATCTGCCGAGCGCCGATATCCCCGGCATCGCTACTGCGCTTGCCGTCGAAATCCCCGACGCGCCGATGCCGCGCGCCGAAGAAGAGGCCCTCTTCCACCTCCACAACCACATGATTGCGCAAAACCTGCCGCTTCTTTTGATTGCTCGCACGCCGCCTGCGCGCTGGACGATCACCCTTCCCGATCTCAAAAGCCGGATGCAGGCAACGGATGTCGTCCAAATTGAGGCCCCCGACGAAGCGCTTTTGTCGGCCATGCTTGTAAAGCTTTTCACCGACCGCCAGCTGCAGATCGACCCAAACCTGATCCCCTGGCTTGTCACGCACTCCGAACGCTCGTTCGCCGCTATCAATCGACTTGTGGTAGCCCTCGACGCCGAAGCACTTGCCCAAAAACGCGCTATTACGCGTCCTTTGGCCCGGCGCGTGCTGGACAAATTGGACGAAGAAAGGCGATAACCGTCATTGTGTCGTCAAATTTGCCCGTTAGGCCGCGTTTCATGGCTATGAATACCGATTTCCTCAGTGCTGATTTTCCCGCCTCCGTAAGTGTCGAAGGCGTTGACGATCAAAGCCCGAACCGCTTCTTCAACCGCGAACTGTCTTGGCTTGCGTTCAATTGGCGTGTGCTGGAAGAAGCCGAAAACCACCGCGTACCGCTGCTTGAGCGTCTGCGTTTTCTGTCAATTTCGGCGACCAACTTGGACGAATTCTATACCGTCCGCGTCGCAGGCCTGCGCGAGCTGGCCCATGCGGGAAACACAACGCCCGCTGCTGATGGTCTGACACCGTCCGAGCAGCTTGTTTTGATCAACGAAAACGCGCGCAACCTTCTTAATCGCCAGCAAGACGTCTGGAGCAGCCTGAAGTCTGAACTCACGGCCGCAGGTATCGAACTTTTGTCGCGCGACGACCTCAGCAATTCCGACAAACTACACTGCGAGCAAACCTTCCTTTCGCAGGTGTTCCCGATCTTGTCGCCGCTGGCGATCGACCCGGCACATCCGTTTCCGTTTATCCCGAACGCTGGGTATTCGCTTGCCTTGCAACTGGAACGCAAGTTCGACAAACGCCCCCTGCGCGCGCTTTTGCCAATCCCGCATCAGGTCGACCGCTTCGTCGCGATGCCATCGGAAGACGGCTCTCGCCGCTTCCTGCCGCTTGAAGAACTGCTGCTTTTGCACATCGACAGCCTGTTTCCCGGATACAAGATCAACGGCAACTGTGCCTTCCGCGTCCTGCGTGACAGCGACCTTGAAGTTGAAGACGAAGCCGAAGACCTTGTGCGCGAGTTTGAAGTCGCCTTGAAACGCCGCAAACGCGGTGAAGTCGTGCGCCTGACGATTTCGCCCGACGCCCCCAAAGCCTTGCGCGCCATCATCACCGAAGAACTCGGCGTCACTGAAGAGGAAACCGTTGAGCTTGGCGGCCTGATCGGGCTCGCCGACCTCAGGGAACTGGTCCTTGATGATCGCCCAGACCTTCTCTGGCCGTCCTTCACCCCCCGCGTGCCCGAACGCGTGCAGGACCACGACGGCGATATGTTCGCCGCTATACGCCAAAAGGACATGCTGCTGCACCACCCATATGAAACCTTCGACATGGTGGTGCGATTCCTGAAGCAGGCGGCGATGGATCCAGACGTCGTGGCGATCAAACAGACGCTTTATCGCACATCGCACAACAGCCCCATCGTCTCAGCACTTTGTGAGGCGGCAGAAGAAGGCAAGTCCGTCACAGCCCTTGTGGAACTCAAAGCCCGCTTTGACGAAGCCGCCAACATCCGCCAGTCACGTACGCTGGAACGCGCAGGCGCGCATGTGGTCTACGGATTTCTGAACTACAAAACCCACGCCAAGATCTCGACCGTGGTGCGCCGCGAAGCTGGAGAACTGGTGACCTACACCCATTTCGGAACCGGCAACTACCACCCGATCACGGCCAAAATTTACACCGATCTCAGCCTGTTCACCTGCGACGCCGCCCTCGGGAGCGATGCCACAAAGGTCTTCAATTACCTCTCAGGCTACGCGCAGCCCGAAGGCATGCAGAACCTGTCGATCTCGCCGATCTCGCTGAAAAATACTCTGCTTGAACGCATCGCTGAAGAGGCCGAATTCGCACTTGCAGGCAAACCCGCCGAGATCTGGGCCAAGATGAACTCGGTCGTCGACCCCGATGTGATCGACGCGCTTTACATTGCAAGTCAGGCTGGTGTGAAAATCAACCTGGTGATCCGCGGTATCTGCGGTTTGCGCCCGGGCATCAAAGGCCTGTCGGAAAACATCCGCGTGAAATCCATCGTCGGCCGCTTTCTTGAACATTCGCGCATCGTCTGCTTCGGTGCAGGCTACGGACTGCCGCACAAAAGGGCACGGGTCTATATCTCGTCTGCCGACTGGATGGGCCGCAACCTGAACCGTCGGGTTGAAACGCTGGTCGAGGCCACAAACCCCACGGTCAAGGCGCAGATTGTCCGCCAGATCATGGCCGCCAACCTTGCCGACGTGGCCCAAAGCTGGATCCTGTCGCCCGACGGTTCCTTCCACCGTCCAAGCCCACCCGACGGCGAAACCGCGTTCAACTGCCACCGCTTCTTTATGGAGAACCCGTCGCTCTCAGGTCGCGGCTCGGCAGGCGCCTCGGACGTGCCCGAACTGACACACAGCGACGACTGACCCCTTTTCGCGCGCCCCGCGTGCCCCATATCAATCCCATGACTTTGTCCCGCCGCGCCCTTCTTGCCACCGCCACCGCCAGCGCCCTTCTGCCGCGCCACCTTGCCGCTCAAACTGCCCAGTTTGACGCAGCGCTCGACCGCGCCCGCGGCCTAGAGCAGCTCCACAGCCTGATCATCCTGCAAAACGGAGAGGTTCAGATCGCGGAACGCCTGCGCGGCCCGGCCCTCGACCGGCCGGCAAATATTAAATCCGTCTCCAAAACCATCGTGGCGACGCTTACCGGCATCGCCATCGACAAAGGTGTGATCGCCAACGTCACCGCAACCATCGCCAACCTTGCCCCTGACCTGTTCCCACGCTCGGCCGACCCCCGCGCCGCAGACATCACGGTCGAAGACCTGGTGACCTTGCGCGCCGGGCTTGAGCGCACCTCAGGCCCTAACTATGGCCAATGGGTCTCCAGCCCGAACTGGGTCGCCGACGCCCTTGGCCGCCCGATCATCGCCGAGCCCGGAACAACCATGCTCTATTCCACCGGCTCAACCCATATCCTCGGCGCGGTGCTGGCGCGCGCCACCGGCAAAACCCTCCTCACACTGGCGCGCGAATGGCTTGGTGCGCCGCTTAGCATCGACATCCCCGCCTGGACCCGCGACCGGCAGGGTTTCTACCTCGGCGGCAACGAAATGGCCCTCAGTCCGCGCGCGATGGCCCGCTTCGGTGATATGATCCGACAGGGCGGCACATGGAACGGCACCCGCGTTGTCAGCCAATCCTGGATCGACCGATCGTTTGTCCCCGTCACACGGTCCCCGTGGTCCGGTCTCGGCTATGGCTACGGATGGTTCATCGGCAAGGCCTCTGGCCACGCCTATGCCCTTGCGCGCGGTTACGGAGGCCAGATCATCGCCGTGGTTCCCGATCTTGCCCTTTCCATCGCCATCACCTCGGACCCGACACGCCCCGCTCGATCAGGTGGCTATTTCGGCGAACTTCAGCGGCTTATCGAACAGGATATAATCAGCGAGCTGGTCTGAGAACGACTGCGCCCGGCGCCACGGTGATGGCCCCACATGCCCTGCGCGCGCCCGAAAGCTCTCCGGCCCCCAACCTTCTTTGGATCCAGAATATCCCAAGGTGAGGCTCGCTTAGCCCGAGGGACAAAGCCCCCACTCACGATCCCATCGCCACCCCTTGCGCGAAGCGACTCTGTCGAATACATACCCTGCGACCCACAATACCCGATCCGAAAGCTCCCCATGGAAAACGTCGTTCTCATCATCCACCTGATCCTCGCGCTCTCGCTTATCGGCGTGGTGCTTCTTCAGCGTTCGGAAGGCGGGGGTCTTGGCATGGGCGGTGGTGGCGGTGGCGGTGTGGTCAACACCCGCAGCGCGGGAACGGCCCTTGGTAAAGTCACATGGATGCTCGCGATTGCCTTTATCGCCACGTCGCTTACCCTGACGATTTTCGCAGCGCAAAACTCCGCCTCTGGTTCGGTCCTTGACCGCATCGGTGCGGGTCGCGGCGCTGTTTCCGAGGTTCCGCTGTTGCCATCGGGCGACGCCCTTCTGCCTCCGTCAACGGGCGAAACAGGCGGCGCACTTGATCTTCCAAGCGCCGACTAACCACAAGACCTTGGAAATAGTCCTGATCTGGCCCCAGATATTGGGGTCAGACGCTTGGCAAACGTTCCCGAATCCTTTAAGGCTCAACCCCCGTGATGCTGCACATTCGCGACCACCGAACGGCAGCCTCAAGCAGGACATCACGGAGAGGATCCCGAGACATGGCAAGGTATATATTCGTCACTGGTGGCGTTGTGTCGTCACTTGGAAAAGGCCTTGCCTCAGCAGCACTTGGCGCGCTTTTGCAGGCGCGCGGCTACTCGGTACGGCTTCGCAAACTTGACCCCTACCTCAACGTCGACCCCGGAACGATGTCCCCGTTCGAGCACGGCGAGGTCTTCGTCACGGACGACGGCGCGGAAACCGATCTTGATCTCGGCCACTACGAGCGCTTTACCGGCGTCGCCGCGCGAAACACCGATTCAGTATCGTCGGGTCGCATCTATTCCACCGTCCTCGAAAAAGAACGCCGCGGCGATTATCTGGGCAAAACCATTCAGGTCATCCCCCACGTCACCAACGAGATTAAAGACTTCCTCCACGTGGGCGAAGATGAAGTTGACTTCATGCTTTGCGAAATCGGCGGCACCGTCGGCGACATCGAAGGGCTGCCCTTTTTCGAGGCCATCCGCCAATTCTCTCAGGACAAAGAACGCGGCCAGTGCATCTTCATGCACCTGACGCTTCTGCCCTATCTCAAAGCATCGGGTGAGTTAAAAACCAAACCGACCCAGCACTCGGTCAAGGAACTCCGCTCGATCGGCCTTCAGCCTGACGTCCTTGTCTGCCGCTCCGAACACGAGATCCCAGAAAAAGAGCGTGAGAAAATCGCTCTGTTCTGCAACGTCCGCCCCGAAAGTGTGATCCCCGCCTACGACCTCAAATCCATCTACGAAGCCCCGCTGGCCTACCACGGTGTCGGCCTCGATCAGGCCGTCCTTGACGCCTTCCAGATTGCGCCCGCCCCCAAGCCAAAGCTTGAACGCTGGCTCGACGTCAAGGACCGCATCGACAAGGCCGAAGGCGAGATAAAAGTCGCCATCGTCGGCAAATACACCCAGCTTGAAGACGCCTACAAATCCATCGCCGAGGCCCTCACCCACGGTGGCATGGCCAACCGCACCCGCGTGAAAGCCGAATGGATCGACGCCGAAATATTCGAACGCGAAGACCCTGGCCCCTGGCTTGAAGGCTTCCACGCCATCCTCGTGCCCGGCGGCTTCGGCGAACGCGGCACCGAAGGAAAAATCCGCGCGGCGGAATTCGCCCGCACCCGTAAAATTCCCTACCTTGGCATCTGCCTCGGCATGCAAATGGCCGTCATCGAGGCCGCCCGCAACGTCGCCGGACTTGAAACCGCCGGCTCCGAGGAATTCGACCACGAAGCCGGGAAAAAACGTTTCGAGCCAGTTGTTTACCACCTGAAGGAATGGGTACAGGGTAACCACATCTCCCGCCGCAAAGTCGATGACGACAAAGGCGGCACCATGCGCCTTGGCGCCTACACGGCCAACCTCACGCCGGGCTCAAAAGTGGCGCAGATCTACGGCGCAACCGTCATCGAAGAACGCCACCGCCACCGCTATGAAGTCGACACCAAATATCGCGAGCAGCTTGAAAAAGTCGGCCTCATCTTCTCCGGCATGTCCCCTGATGGACGCCTGCCGGAAATCGTCGAATGGAAAGACCACCCGTGGTTTATCGGCGTACAGTTCCACCCCGAGCTGAAGTCAAAACCCTTCGCCCCGCATCCCTTGTTTGAAGGGTTCGTAAAGGCGGCGATCGAGATCTCGCGACTTGTCTAAGGACTGGATCAAATTGCGCTGATCGGGCGCACCCGAACGCGCTGCGTGAAATCACACTCAAAGGACACGACATGATCGAACGTATCGAAACCGGGGCCCGATCCTCGAAAATCGTGAAGCACAACGGGGTCGCCTATATCACAGGACAGGTTGGCGAGGGTGAGACCATTCAGGCCCAGACCGTAGAATGTCTCCGACGCCTCGAGGTCCTTTTGATAAAAGCCGGCTCGTCGCGCGAAAAGATGTTGCGCGCCACGATTTGGCTTGCCGACATGAGCGATTTTGCAGGGTTAAACGAGGTCTGGAACGCTTGGGTTCCCGAAGGCCACGCCCCCGCCAGAGCCTGCGGCGAAGCCAATCTGGCGCGTGCCGAACTCAAGGTCGAGATCATCGTGGATGCAGCCTACGACTAAGCAGCAATCGCGGCGCGGAAGGATCAAAAGATCAACGCTCAAGCCCTAGTCGCCGACAGGGCGCCTCAGCGCCCAATGGGGTCGTCCTCGACAGATGTGCGTCCAAATTTGAATTCGGCAAACGATCCACGCAACCTGAGAAAAGAAGGAACCGGCGGCCGCGGCAGGCGGGAAAGAGTTAATACCAGCCAGGCATCAATTCCGGTCACTACAAGGTTCCACGTATACAGATATATCAGGTTCGGCATGATGCCTGTTTGCGACCAAATCACCAGCTTCGAGGCGATACCCGCCACGTATCCAAGGCATATCAACAACACAAAACCGAGGCTCTTGCCACTCGCCTGCCCCGTCCTCAACATCTTCCAGATCGAGCAATACCAGCTCACAGAAAAGGCGGTCAGCATCAAAGCTTCAAGGTATTCAGTCATTCGGTGCCCATACTTTGTCACAGATGCTTCAAAACATCCGTAGAAAAACCTACTGCTTCCTCGGCAACGCCAATTCTTCAGCCCTCTCTCAAAGCGTGCTTATGAATTGTTGCAAGATTATTTGATTTTCCGAATGCCAACCGACTGTTGGGTCAGACACCTAAGTGAGTGCCTAGATTTCGATCACATCAGAACCGATGCGGCATTTTAAGAAGTTCTTCCGTTGGCTTGTTGTGCCGCGTGATCGCTGGGTTCGCGTGAATTTCTCAAAGCCCCGACGCAAAACGGCATAGAAATCAAACCCGGACGCAGTCCGCAAATTGATCGCCTTGCAGTCCTCGTCGTTGCGACACGACCTTGCCTAACCTCATATCCGCCCTGCGTCTCACCCAATATAAACACCCAACCCGGAGCCCACAAAATGCACTCGACACGCCGCCTATTCCTCCAAACCGCCGCCGCCGCTGGCTCCGTGACGCTGCTGCCCATCGCCGCCCGCGCTGCTGGGCACGCCTCTGACGTTTTCACCACAGACGCCGGTGACATCGCGGTCCATCCCGTCGCCCACGCCTCGGTGGCTCTCGAAACCCCCCGCTGGCACGATTTATATCGACCCGGTCGGAGACGCCGCCCAATACGCTGATTTCCCGGCACCCGATCTGATCCTCGTGACCCACGGGCACGGCGATGACTACAAGGCCGATCTCCTTGCCGCGATCAAGGGCGCCGCCACGCTGATCACCAACCCGGCTGTCGCCGCGATGCTGCCCGAAGGCCTGCAGGCAAACTCGGGCCAGCTTGCGAACGGCGAAAGCGTGACATGGAACGACGTTACCATATACGCAATTCCAGCCTATACCCTCACCGAGGAACGCAAGAACTTCCACCCGATGGGCCGTGACAACGGCTACGTTCTCGGGCTTGCGGGCTTCACGATCTACGTCTCTGGCGACACCGAAGACATCCCGGATATGCGCGCGCTGACAGGCATCGATCTGGCCTTCGTCTGCATGAACCTGCCGTTTACTATGCCCGCGTCCGCCACCGCAGACGCGGTCCGCGAGTTCGCACCAACCTACGTCTACCCCTACCACTACCGTGGCCGCGATGACGGGACCCAAGACCCGCAGGAATTCGCCACGCTGGTGGGCGACGCCTCAGAAGTGAAGTTTGGCAACTGGTATGGCTAAGCCGCCAAATCCGAGCGACCACATGAACGGGTTGGTCCAAGCGACTGGACCGTTGCGTTTTTCCGACACCCAAATATCTTACCCAAGCCCTCAACCGCCGAACGTCCGCACCGACGCAATACCGGCGTGATACCGAAACCTCGGAAAACACCTTTTCGTGGCGGGAATCCCGCCCTATATCCTCCCCATGTTTGAAGCTTTTTTGCGCCGCCTGACGGCCACCGACCCCGATCCGCTTTCCGGCGATGACTGCCGTCTCGCCTTGGCGGCCCTGCTTGTGCGCATCGCGCGCACCGATGGCGAATACGCCCGCGTGGAAATCGACGCGATCGATAACATTTTGAAAATGCGCTATAATCTGGGGCCTTTCGAGGTCATAAAACTGCGCGCTGACGCCGAGCAGCTTGAAACCGAGGCCCCGGACACCGTGCGTTTCACCCGTGCGATCAAGGACAAAGTCCCCCTCGAGGACCGCGCCGAAGTTGTCGAGGCGCTTTGGGAAATAGTTCTTGCGGACGGCACGCGCGACCACGAAGAGGACGCTCTCATGCGCCTTGTCGCCCCGATGCTTGGCATCAACGACCGCGAGTCAGCTTTTGCCCGGCAGCGTGTTGTAAGCAAGGGATGATCGCCAGTCTGCCGATGTATGATCGCCCCGAAACACGGGCGGCATACGATCGATTATGGACACGCATCCGCGACGAACTTCGGCTTTTGTGGGCGGTGCTTCCGGACATTGGCTCCCCGCTCCCAGCGGCCCTCGCCCATGACGCGGACCCATGGGATCACTGGCGCGCCCCGGACCTGATCCTTAGCCAAACCTGCGGCCTTCCGTACCGAAGCGAGCTTCACGCAAACGTAATTTTAATCGGTACGCCCGATTATCACCTTCCGGGATGTCGTCCCGGATATTACAATTCGGTCTTTGTAATGCGCGCCGAAAGTGCCTGCGATGATCCAGCCGGCTGGAGCGACCTCATGGTGGCCGTCAACGATGGACGATCCCAGTCGGGATGGGCCGCGCCGCAGGACTTCATGGAAACGCGCGACCTGTCGTTCCACAAAACGTCCCTCACCGGATCTCACCGCAATTCGGCGCACGCCGTTGCAAACGGAACCGCCGATATCGCCGCCATCGACGCGCAAACATGGCGCATGATCCGACGCTGGGATCGTTGGTCAGACACTCTTGTCGAGGTCGCCCGCACCGAAGAAACGCCCGGTCTGCCGCTTATCTCGGCCATGCCAGATGGGCGCAACGATCTTCATTTTGCGGTCAGTCGTCACCTCGCCAACCTGCCCGCGAAAGATGCAGCTATCCTCGACATCCGAAGCCTCGTATCAATCTCCAAGGCAGACTACCTCGCCGTCCCCACCCCAAAAGCTGTCGTCAAGTAAGACGTTGCAATCCGCAGCAATTCACGCCTTTATTCCCCCCCTGAGGAAAAACCAAAGCTGCAAAACGTGACAGACACTGTACCAGTCATCGAAATCCGGGATCTTCACAAAAGCTATGGGGCTTTGGAAGTCCTGAAAGGCGTGAGTATGACCGCCCCTCGCGGCCACGTCATTTCCCTTATCGGATCGTCCGGCTCGGGCAAGTCCACGCTTCTGCGATGCGCCAACCTTCTAGAAGACAGCCAGCAAGGCGATGTGATTTTTGAAGGCGAGGCCGTTACATGGCGCGGCAAGGCCCACAACCGTCACCCGGCCGACCGTGCACAGGTCACGCGCATCCGCACGAACTTGTCGATGGTGTTCCAGCAGTTCAATCTCTGGTCCCACATGACTGTCCTGCAGAACGTTATGGAAGCGCCGGTCACCGTAATGAAGCGCGACCCGGCCGAGGTCGAAGCCAAAGCCCGCGATTACCTTGCCAAGGTCGGCATTGGCGACAAATGCGATGTCTGGCCCGCGCAGCTTTCGGGCGGCCAGCAACAACGCGCCGCCATAGCGCGCGCCCTTTGCATGGAACCCCGCGCGCTGTTGTTTGACGAACCGACGTCAGCGCTTGACCCCGAACTAGAACAAGAAGTGATCCGCGTCATCAAAGCGCTGGCCGAAGAAGGTCGGACGATGCTGATCGTCACCCACGACATGGCTTTGGCGCGCGACGTCAGCGACCACGTTGTGTTTCTGCACCAAGGCAAGATCGAAGAAGAAGGGCCGCCGAGCGCGCTGTTCGGCACCCCAAAATCCACCCGGCTGCAGCAGTTTCTATCTGCCGTGTCCGCGTAATATTTGACTTTACCAGTATGGGAGAATGCAAATGAAAAAACTGATCCTCAGCACAGCCGCGCTGGCAATCGCAGCAGGCGCGGCATACGCCGACAGCCATTCCGTTGTGCGCCTGACCACCGAGGGCGCCTACCCTCCGTGGAACTTCGTGAATGACAACGGCGAGGTTGACGGCTTCGAGCGCGAGCTTGGCGACGAGCTTTGCCTGCGGGCCGAACTGAACTGTGAATGGAGTACGAACGAGTGGGACTCGATCATTCCGAACCTCACATCGGGCAACTACGACGCCATCATCGCGGGCATGTCGATTACCGATGAGCGCGACGAAGTCATCGACTTCACCCAAGCATACACACCGCCCGATCCATCGAACTATGCGGCCTTGTCGGCGGATGTCGATCTTATCGGCGGCGTGATTGCGGCCCAGGCAGGCACCATTCAGGCAAGCTATGTCGCGGACAGTGGTGCCATTCTTGTCGAATTTTCTTCACCGGACGAAACCATTGCGGCCATCGTCAACGGCGAAGTTGACGCCGTTCTTGCCGATGCCTCATTCATTGGAACCGCGATCGAAACCAATGGCGATCTGATGGTTGTCGGCGATCCCGTTGCCCTCGGTGGCGGCGTTGGCATGGGTGTGCGGGAAAGCGACGGCGAACTGCGCGCCAAGTTCGACACGGCCATTCAGTCGATGAAAGACGATGGCACCCTGAACGCGCTGATCGCAAAATGGGAAGTCAGCAGCCAGTGGTAAGCTGACATCAAAGTAACTGGTCGGGGCGCGCGGTTGCCCCGACCAATCAGACCGCGGGAGCCACTCCATCTTTTCCTTCTGCACCGACCCTGAAACGCTTGAAACGACCCGCTGGTTAGTCTGCTATCTGACCAACGGCAAGCACATGGCGTTTTATACCTCTTTCATCACGGTCATGGTGCTTTTGCTCATCACCGCCCCCATCGCGCTGGCCTTCGGCTTTGGCGGTGCAATGGCCTCGCGCAGCCGAATCCTGCCGCTTCGCTGGTTCGGCAATGCCTACACATCCGTCGTGCGCGGCGTCCCTGATATTGCGTTTTTCCTCTTCTTTGTCATTGCGTTGGATCAGGGCTTCGAGTGGTTGCGCCACAAAACCAAATGTCCCGATTGGGACGAGCCAATTCGCCAGGGCAGCGATTTTATCGTCTGTACGGTGGCGAAACTGCCCCAATCCAATTCCCCGCAATGGGTCCACGAAGCCTACGGCTTCTCCCTTGCCGTACTGACCTTTTCAATCGTTTTCGGTGCCTTTGCGGCCAATGTGCTTTTCGGCGCCATGCGCGCCGTTCCCCGTGCGCAGATGGAAACGGCGGAAGCCTACGGGATGTCACAGCGCCAGTCCTTCTGGCGTGTTCTCGTGCCGCAAATGTGGGTCTATGCGCTGCCCGGCCTGTCGAACCTCTGGATGGTATTGGTCAAAGCAACCCCGCTTTTGTTCCTTCTCGGTGTCGAGGATATCGTCTACTGGGCGCGCGAATTGGGTGGTACGAAGGGTAATGTTTTCGACTATCCGCATCCTGATTGGCGGCTCTATTACTTTCTCGGACTTCTCGTCTTTTACCTTAGCCTGACCCGCGTGTCGGAAATCGCTCTCGTGCGCCTCACCACCAGATTGTCGCGAGGGCAAGCCACTATGGCAGGCGAGCAAATGCGGAGGGCCGCGACATGAGCTGCTGGGAAACCATTGCAGACTATGCGTTGCGATCAATTGGCATTGGCGAACGCCTTTTGCCGCGCTCGGACTTCACGCTGTGCCAGCAATTCACGCTGATTGGATCGGGGCTTTTGTGGAACATCTACTTCGGCGTCCTCGCCCTCACATCAGGGTTTCTCCTTGCCACTGCCGTTGCTATGGGCAAAGCCGCGCGCAATCCACTGATCCGCAAAGCCTGCGAATGGTTCATCTTTATCTTTCGTGGCTCACCGCTGTTTATCCAGTTTTTCCTTGCCTACGAGACCTTCGTGCTGCTGCCCAAAGTCGGCATCGACATCAACTTGATCTTCGTGGAAGTCACCGCTGAAACGCGCTGGTTGACCCGCGCATGGCTGGGCGCGCTGATTGTGCTATTCCTAAACACGGCCGCCTATTCGGGCGAAATATTCTACGGTGCGCTGCGCTCGATCCCGAAAGGCGACCTTGAGGCGGCAGACGCCTACGGCATCACCGGTTGGTCGCGCTTTCGGCGCATCACATGGCCGACCATGCTGCGCCTTGCATGGCCCGCCTACACAAACGAAGCGATCTTCCTCTTTCATGCCACAACACTGGTGTTTTTCTCGGGCTTCCCCGCATGGCAACAACGCGGTGACGCGCTTTATTATGCTAACTATTTCGCCGACAAGACCTTCAACCCCTTCGTGCCTTACCCCATCGTCGCCTTCTATTTTATCCTTGTGACGCTTACCGTCATCACCATCTTCTCACTGGTCAACAAGCGTCTGAACAGGCATATGCCGCAGGAGCCAAAGCGCATCCGCTACCGGCCGCAAATCATTCGGTGAGACCATGGAAGACTGGCTAAAAGACAATCCGCAAGTCCGCACAGTGACCACGGCCGTGGCCGATCTGAACGGTCAGGCGCGTGGCAAGCGCATGCCGTCGGGGTTCGCATCGAAGGCGCTGGAAGGCATGACACGGATGCCCCTGTCGGTGCTGAACGTCGACATCTGGGGTGACGATATCGAAGACAGTCCGCTGGTGTTTGAAAGCGGCGATCGCGACGGCATCCTGCGCCCGACCGATCGCGGTTTTGTTCCAATGCCCTGGCTGTCAAACCCGACCGCGCTTTTGCCCATGTGGATGTATACTGAAGCCGGAGACCCCTTCGCCGGAGATCCCCGCCACGCACTGAAGCTGGTCCTTGATCGCTTTACCGAACACGGCTGGAGCGTTGTCGCGGCCACCGAACTTGAATTTTACCTTTTGGATGACAGCGGCGACACGCTGCAACCGCCGACCGCACCCCGTTCGGGCAAGCGGCGTCTGGGGGGCGAGATCCTATCGATCCGCGCGCTCGATGCATTCGACACGTTCTTTTCGGAACTTTACGATGCTTGCGAAGTCATGGGCATCCCGGCCGAAACCGCCATTTCAGAAGCTGGCATGGGCCAATATGAGATCAACCTTGTCCACGGCCCGGCGATGCACGCCGCTGACGACGCATGGCTCTTCAAGATCCTCACGCGAGGCCTTGCCCGCAAACACGGGTTCGCGGCAAGTTTCATGGCCAAGCCCTATACGGACTGGCCGGGCAACGGGATGCACATTCATTTCTCAGTGGTGGACAAGGACGGCAAAAACATCT
Organism: Boseongicola sp.; assembly: GCF_057460485.1. NCBI lineage: Bacteria > Pseudomonadati > Pseudomonadota > Alphaproteobacteria > Rhodobacterales > Paracoccaceae > Boseongicola > Boseongicola sp. The sequence goes on along the minus strand of NZ_JBVCWP010000023.1, from coordinate 9,466 downwards.
TCGACAATGGCGGTGAACGCGGCACAGACGAGTTGCTCTACGCGGTCGGCGGCTGCCTTCAGGCAATGAAAGATCAAACCCTTATCTTCGCACCTCACGGCAACAGCTACGAACGTCTTGTCCCCGGCGCGCATGCTCCGACCGGCATTGGCTGGGCCTACGAAAACCGCACCGCCGCCATCCGCATTCCTGCAGGTCCGTCCGCCGCACGCCGCATCGAACACCGCGTTGCAGGTGGTGATATCAACCCCTATCTCATGCTGGCGACCGTACTGGGGGCTGCCCTCCAAGGCATCGAAGACAAGGTCCTCCCGCCGCAAGCGATCAAAGGAAACGCCTATGCGCGCCAGCTTGAGACCCTGCCCTCGGACTGGGGAACGGCCATCGATTTGTTCGAGAAAAGCACGTTGATCCCGCGCATTCTGCCCAAGCAACTGATCCGCAATTTCGTAATGACCAAGCGGCAGGAGCTGAACTACTACGCAGAATTGTCGCCTGACGAGCGGATCGATCTTTATCTCGATACGGTTTAGGTTCTAGATCAAACCAAGCTGTGCATCCGTCGCGCGCGGACCATATTTATCGCGCGGTGGCATGGGGCGCGTCTGCCAACCCGGCTCGAACGCAAAGGTCGACACCGATCGACCTTCCGGCAACGCGCCGTTTCCTTTGCCCAAAGCATAGTCGTAATACAGCTTAACGATCTGATCGAAGGTAACTTGCTGCGCATGGGGGTCGCCCAGACACGCCGCGCGCCAGCGGCGTACGCGATCAAACTCACCGCCCTGCGGCAGCTCAAATCCCTCGTAATACTCAAGAAACCAAAAGCGCTGGAACATCGGCGTGAAAATCACCTCCGCCCAGCCAAAACGGTCGAAAAAGAACGTGTCACCCGGTGCATAGTTCACCAGAATATCATTCATCTCGCGATACAGCTTCAGATGTCTGTTGCGACAGTCATCCGTCTTATCGGTGTCCTGGTTCATCACCATCACATAGCCCGAGATCGTAAACGCTTCCTGCTTGGCGACCAGAAGGCTCTCCAACGCATGCTCATGCGGATCGCGGCGCACAACGCCGGGTTCGGGAAACATGTCTTCGATCATCCGCAATATGACCATGCTTTCCTTCACCGCCGTTTTGCCGGGTATCTCAATCACTGGCATCGCGGAAGTGCCCTTGGTCAACTCCAGCAGAAAATCCGGTCGCGGCTTGGTGATATCAATCACGTTATAGTCGACCTCGCCGGGCGCCCCTTTGAGAGACAACAAAATCTCAACGCGTTGGCAGAAAGGGCAGACGGGAATGTGGTGCAGGCGCATGGTCATCGGACCCCCTTTGACCTGAATATCAAAAATTTCAACACGAAAGGCAAAATCTGCCGGGCTTTTGTCGAAAATATACTAGCGCCCGTCCGTTTGGCCACCGATACACGACAGGCCATAGAAAGCTATCGTGCATGCGCCTCATAATTTCCTTCGCTGCCCTGTTTTTGTCCATAATCTTCCTGCAACTTGGATCGGGCGGCCTTGGCCCGCTTGATGCACTTTCAGGGATCGAACTAAATTTTACCACAGCCCAAATCGGCCTTTTAGGCTCGGCCCACTTCGTTGGCTTCTTCATCGGCTGCTGGTGGGCGCCGCGCCTGATGGGAAGCGTCGGCCATTCGCGCGCCTTCGCCGCCTTCACAGCCGTCGGCACCATCGGCATCCTCTCCCACATGATCATCATCGACGCCTACGCCTGGGCCTTAATGCGCATCATGTCAGGCCTTTGCGTCGCTGGCTGCTACACTGTCGTTGAGAGCTGGCTGCAAGCGAAGGTCTCGAATGAAAACCGGGGCCGGGCGATGGGCACCTACCGCGTCGTCGACATCGGCGGCTCGCTGGCCGCGCAGATGATGATCTCGGTCCTCGCGCCTGCCAGCTATGTCTCGTACAACATCCTCGCAATCATATGCTGCGCCGCCCTCATCCCGCTGGTCATGACGCGCGTCGCTGAACCGGCAATTCCACAAGCCCCACGCCTGCGACCGGGCCTGGCGTGGAAGCTTTCGCCTCTCGCTGCCGCAGCCGTGATCTCGGCGGGTGTCACGACCGCATCATTCCGCATGGTCGGCCCGATCTACGGCATCGAGGTCGGGCTCTCTATCGACCAGATCGCGCTGTTCCTCGCCGCCTTCGTCCTTGGCGGAGCGCTTAGTCAATATCCCGCCGGATGGCTCGCGGACAGATACGACCGCCGCTGGGTGCTGATCTGGCTATCGGTCGCTGCCCTTGTCTCCTGCGCAATCACTGTGGCCCTGTCGACTTCTGGTTCGACCGCAGTTCTCATCGCATCAGGCGTTTTCGGCTTCGCGACCTTCCCGATCTATTCTGTCGCCACCGCCCACGCGCATGACTTTGCAACGGACGAGCAACGCATTGAATTATCGGCGGCATTGATGTTCCTATATGCCGTCGGTGCCATTGCCTCGCCCTACATTGTATCGAAGCTGATCGAAGCCTACGGCCCTTCGGCGATGTTCGCCCTCGTGTCGATGGCGCATCTGATTCTCATCGTTTTCAGTTTGATCCGCATGCGCGTCCGCGAAACAACATCGCGCACAAACTACGTTTATGCACCGCGAACCTCCTTTCTTATCGGGCGTTTGTTGCGGAAATCACGCGAAAAAGGCTGAGACAACAATCGGTTGACGTCTCAGGACGGGTTTGCCTAGTATGTCATCGCTCACCTGGTTGGGGGACCGGCTGCCAATGTCATTGCCACGACTGACACTTCTGCCCATGGCAGAACGCAAACACGCGCCGCAACGCCTGCATCTGCAAGCGCGCGCCAAAGCAATTCCGCGGCCTGTCCAAACGGCCGAAGTGACGTCTATTTCGCGGATATCGCAAGGGGTGCGCTGGCGTACTGAAGCGATGCGCAGTTATGACCGCCCGGTGCTGATCTGGTTCACCCGCGGTCAGGGCCGCATCACCATTTCGGGCTGCTCGGGTGGATATGGGGCGCACAGCGCGGTCTTTCTGCCTGCGGGCACGATGCACGGGTTCACCGTCACGCCTGCTGTTCTTGGATCAGTCGTGCGCCTGTCTGCGCACGACTGGCCGGTTGAGCCTGTCCACCTCCGCCTGCGCGAAGTTCACCTGCACCGGGAATTGACCGGTATGATTGACGCCATCGAGCGCGAGCAGACAATCGACGCTGACGGCAAAACGCGCGCCATCGCCCATCACGAGGGGCTTTTGTCGATCTGGTTCGACCGCACCCAGGCTGCAACACCGATCACCGAACAAGCAAACGTGAAGAGCAGCACTGCGCTGCGGTTGACCGAGGCGTTTACCTCGCTTGTGGAGCGTGATTTCTGCCATCCTTTGGGCGTTCAGCATTATGCCGCTCAATTGGGGGTGACGCCCACGCATCTGACACGGGTCTGCCGGATCGCCTCGGGGCGGGCGGCGCTCGATATCTTGTCGGATCGCCGTCACTTTGAGGCATGCCGGCTTCTGAAAGACACCGATTTGGCGGTCTCAAGAATAGCCAGTCAAAGCGGATTCGCATCACCCGCATATTTCACGCGCGCTTTCCGCTCTAAGAGCGGTTTGAGTCCAACTGAGTTTCGTCATGCACGGTGACGCTGCGTCAGTCTGGCAGATTTGTAGCTGATGTCGCTTTCATTGACTAACCAGGTCGCAAACGCTACACAGCCCGACGATTCCGCACGTTGACGTGGTTACCAATACATAGCGAAGTCGCTATGTAAGATAAAACTGCGGCCATACCCGTGCGAGATGATCTGCTCCAATCGCAGATTGAGAATTGAAAATTAAGTCTGACAGGGAGAAAGACTTTATGAAACTTAATGAAAACACGTTGTCGCGTGTCCATCCTGCTGCGGAAATGCACGCAAAGGAATTTGCGGAAGGCAAGCTTAGCCGTCGTGAATTTCTGACCCGTGCCACAGCACTTGGTGTGGCAACGACGACCGCTTACGGCCTCATAGGCGCGGCTGCGCCCGCACGCGCCTCTGGCCATGCGAAGATGGGCGGCACGCTGCGCATACAGAGCTCCGTCAAGGCGATGAAGGAGCCGCGTTCCTACGATTGGGGCGAAATCGGCAATCAAAGCCGGGGCATTCTTGAGTATCTCGTCGAATACAATGCTGACGGAACGTTCCGGGGCATGCTTCTCGAAAGCTGGGAAGTGAACGCAGACGCCACGGAATACACTCTGAACGTCCGTCGGGGCATCAAGTGGAGCAACGGAACAGATTTCACCGCTGCCGATGTCGCACGCAATATCGAAGACTGGTGTGATGGTAGCGTTGAAACCAACTCGATGGCGTCACGCATGACCTCACTGATGGAAGACAACAAAGCGCGCCCAGGCGCAATCAACATAGTGGACGACCATACAGTCGTTCTCAAGCTGAGCGCGCCGGACATTGCTATCGTCGCAAACATCTCCGACTATCCTTCGGCCATAGCGCATGCTGATCACGATCACGAGGCGCCTTACGATACATGGATCGGAACCGGCCCCTTCAAAGGTGTTGTGCTTGAGGTTGGTGTTAGATGCGTGATGGAACGCTCAGATCAGCCATGGTGGGGCACCGAAGTATATGGTGGACCCTATCTCGACCGCATCGAGATAATCGACTACGGCAACGATCCGGCAGCCTGGGCTGCGGCGGCCGATTCAGAAGAGGTCGACCTGTTCTACGAGACGGTTGGCGAATTCATCGACATTATGACATCCATCGGTTGGATACAGACAGAAACGGTGACAGCCGCGACGATCGTGTTTCGTTCGAACCAGGCTGCCGAAGTCGATGGTTTGGTACCTTACGCCGACAGCAGGGTCCGTCGCGCGCTTGCCATGGCGGTCGACAACGAAATCTGCCTTGAACTCGGGTATTCCGGCCGCGGCGTCGTCGCAGAAAACCACCATGTCTGCCCGATCCACCCCGCCTATGCGGAACTTCCCAAGCAGGCGCATGATCCCGCAGGTGCAAAGGCCCTGATGGACGAAGCCGGTCTTGCGGACTTCGAACATGAGTTGATCACTTTGGATGACGATTTCGAACGCAACACTGGTGACGCAGTTGCAGCGCAACTTCGCGATGCGGGGATTTCCATCAAGCGCACTGTGCTTCCTGGCGCGACGTTCTGGAATGACTGGACCAAGTATCCCTTCTCGGCCACGACTTGGAACCACCGGCCGCTGGAGGTGCAAATCCTGGCGCTGGCATACCGAACAGGCGAAGCATGGAACGAAAGCGCGTTCTCGAACGCCGAGTTTGACCAGCTTATCGGCGACGCCCTAGCGATCGCAGATTCTGACAAGCGCCGCGAAGTGATAGCAAAAATTGAAAAGATCATGCAGGACGAGGGTGTCATCATCCAGCCCTATTGGCGATCGCTCTATAACCACCACAGGGGCGACGTGGTTGGGGCCGAAAAGCATCCCGCGCATGAATTCCACTTCTACAAATTCGGTTTCGCAGCATAGCGAAAGCTAATTCGCAGCATAGCGAAAGCTAAGAAGGGGCCGCAGACACTGGCGGCCCCTTTCTTCTGAATCCGCCAACCCTGCGCACTTTCGCCAAAACGAAACTGATAGCTGGCCCGCGGACGTTACCGAGGAGATAATCAATGGGCCTATTCATTTTGCGGCGACTGGGCGTCATGCTTCTGACCGCGCTGTGCCTGACGTTCATCGTGTTCGTGTTGACCAATCTGCAGCCGAACCTCGAAAAAGTCGCGAAGTCGGAAGGCAACGTCCGGATGACGGACGCTCAGGTCACGCAATGGCTTGATAATAACGGTTTCGGTGGGAACTCCCTTTTTCGGTATGCCGAATGGCTTGGTGTGGCCCCGGGATGGACCAAGACAGGCGATGACGGCGAACTCCGCGGGCGTTGCATCAATTCACGAAATGAAGGGACGCCGCCACGTTTCTGCGGCATCCTTCAGGGCGACTGGGGCGAAAGTACGGTCTTCAAAGCGGACGTCGGAGACATCGTCTCGACCCGGCTTGGCCTCACGGGATGGCTGATGCTGTTCGTGATGTTGCTCATGATACCTTCCGCCCTGATCGTCGGGGTGCTTGCGGGCATGCGCGAGGGCTCAAAGCTTGACCGATCGCTGTCCACCTTCTCGATCGCCTCAACCGCAACGCCGGAATACGTCTCGGGCGTAATCTTCATCACATTGTTTGCGTCGTCCGCAGGAGTGAAATGGTTCAAGGGCACCGCCACATCGGCAGCCGATGACATCACCTTCGAGAACTTCTTCCTGCCCGTCTTGACCATTTCCCTATACGGCATGGGCTACATCGCTCGTATGACCCGCGCGTCGATGACCGAAGTCATGGCTGCGCAATACGTCCGCACTGCGCGCCTTAAGGGCGTCAGCTTCCCTAATATCGTTCTGAAGCATGCGCTCAGAAACGCTCTGATAGCGCCCTTCACGGTGATCATGCTTCAGTTCCCATGGCTGTTGAACGGCGTCGTCATTGTCGAGTCGCTCTTTAACTATAAGGGTTTTGGCTGGACGCTCGTGCAAGCCGCAGGCAACAACGACATTGAGCTGCTGCTCGCCTGTTCCGTTGTTGCTGTCTTCGTTGTTCTGATCACGCAGCTAATATCTGACATCGGCTACGTCTTTTTGAACCCACGCATTCGTATCGCATAAGGAGGGACAGAGTTATGGAACAATTAACCTGGACCGGAAGCTTCTCCGTCCTGAACCCGATCTTCCTCGCCGCTTTGGCTGTTTTTGCGGTCTCAGTCGTCGCACAGATCATGCTAAGCTTCATCTCACCTGCAGTTGAAATGCAGGACGGCGCATTGGCAGCAAAGAAAAGCCCGGGCGATCTTGCCGTCTCGGCGACGCGTTATTGTTTCTTCGCCCTGATCGCGCTGATCCTGGTTTATCTAGTCGGTGGCATCATTGTGCCGGGCATCGAAAACAAGGGCATCGTCGGAGGCATATCGACCCGCTTCCTGCCGGTCTGGATCGCCCTTGCGGTTAGCTTCGCATTGTCGATCACCTTCAAGCGTAGCCTTGGTCTTTACGGCAAACTGTTTGACAGCCTTATAGGGATGATCGGCTTTGCCATCGTGATGTTCTGGGTCTTTACCGGCGTGTTCAGCACGATGGACCTGATCGTCACCCATGACCCGCTTGGGCAAGTTTCGGGCATGAAGAATAAATCCCCAGGCGAACCGCTCGCTGGGGCGGAAGTTGGCGACTATGCCTTCTATCTGCTCGGCGGCGACAACCTGGCCCGCGACGTCTTCAGCCGTATGGTGTCAGGCTCGTGGGTGGTGATCCAGATCGCACCGATGGCGACATTGTTCGCCTTCATGGTTGGGATCACGCTGGGCCTGCCTGCTGCTTACTACGGTGGCAAGCTGGATACGTTCCTCAGCTTCCTCGCGAACCTCATCCTCGCCTTCCCGGTCATCTTGTTGTTCTACCTTCTCGTCACACCCGAGATTGTCGCGACAGGCCTGCCAAGTTATATGGCCGCGGTTTTGTTCCTGTTCCCGATCATCTTCCTGGTCGTTCTGTTCAACTCGCGGTTCTACACGCAGCCGAACAAGCAGAAGATCTATGTGGGCGGCACGCTGGTGGTGGGGCTTCTTTTATACTTCTCGTTGATCAGTCAGGATCGCACTCCGTTGAACTTCTTACCGGATGCCATCGACCTGTTCGACATCCCGGGCGGCGTTCTGGTGGTGTTTGTGTCAGTGGTCTTCGTCAACTCGCCCACCGTCTACCGGATTGTCCGTGGCATCGCGCTTGATATCAAAACGCGCGACTACGTGGCTGCAGGTCAGACACGCGGTGAAGGGGCTTGGTACATCATGCTTTGGGAAATCTTGCCCAACGCACGGGGGCCGTTGATCGTCGATTTCTGCCTTCGGATTGGTTACACCACCATCCTCTTGGGCACCTTGGGTTTCTTCGGCCTTGGACTGCCACCTGAAAGCCCGGACTGGGGATCGACCATCAACGATGGTCGCCGTCTGTTGTCGATCTATCCGCACCCAGCCCTCGCGCCGGCGGTGGCCCTGATGAGCCTCGTTCTCGGATTGAACCTATTGGCGGATGGTCTGCGCGAAGAGAGCCTTAAGGACTGATGAAAGCACCGGAAGCGCGCACCGACGAATTGCCAACAGCGCCCGACCTGCCAAAAATACGGCCCCAAGGAGGGACACAAGATGAGCAAACGGGACTATGACGGACCGATCCTGGAGATCGACAGCCTGTCCATCAGCTTCTTCACACGGCTTCGGGAAATCCCCGCGGTCATGGACTTTTCCTGCACCGTGCAACCCGGCGAAGCCATGGGCCTTGTCGGCGAAAGTGGCTGCGGCAAATCCACTGTGGCACTTGGCGTCATGCAAGATTTGGGCGTCAATGGGCGCGTCGTCGGTGGCTCGATAAAATTCAAAGGCCGCGACTTGGCCGAAATGTCTCACGAGGAACTTCGCGCAATCCGTGGCAGCGAGATTGCGATGATTTATCAAGAGCCAATGGCCTCGCTGAACCCGGCAATGAAGATCGGCAGGCAGCTGATGGAAGTGCCGATGATCCACGATGGCGTCGACGAAAAAGAGGCGTATAAACGCGCTCTTGAAGTCGTCACAGACGTCCGCCTTCCTGATCCCGAGCGCATACTGCAAAGCTATCCGCACCAGCTTTCGGGTGGACAGCAACAGCGTATTGTCATCGCTATGGCTCTCATGGCGAACCCGTCGCTTTTAATCCTTGACGAGCCGACAACTGCCCTCGACGTGACAGTGGAAGCCGCCGTCGTCGAGCTGGTTAAAGACCTTGGCAAGAAGTATGGCACCTCAATGCTCTTCATCAGCCACAACCTTGGACTGGTGCTTGAAACCTGCGATAGACTTTGCGTCATGTATTCCGGCGAAGCGGTCGAAACCGGGTCCATCGAAGACGTCTTCGACGAGATGCAACACCCTTATACGCAAGCCCTTTTCCGCTCGATCCCGCTTCCGGGCGCGGACAAAAACTCCCGCCCTCTTGTGGCTATTCCGGGGAACTTCCCCCTGCCCCACAAGCGTCCAGATGGCTGCAACTTCGGTCCGCGTTGTGACTATTTCGAGGAAGGTCGCTGCAACGTTGGCGACATAAAAATGCAAAAAGTCAAAGGCGATGACCGCCACGCAACGCGCTGCGTGAAATTCCAGGAAATCGATTGGAACGCACCGATCGAGCTCGGCGAGCAAACCAAGAAAACCGAGCCAGGCGACGTCGTTCTCAGGATGGAAGACCTCAAAAAATACTACGAGGTTTCTGCCAACGCGCTCGTTGGAGGTGCCAACAAGAAGGTCGTCAAAGCCAACGAAACCCTCACTTTTGAGGCCCGCGAGAGCGAGACTCTCGCCATCGTTGGGGAATCGGGTTGCGGTAAGTCGACCTGTGCAAAGGTC
>NZ_JBVCWP010000022.1:0-30113 GCF_057460485.1 Boseongicola sp. | reverse complement strand
GCGACGCTGGCTTTCTTCCCATACGCCGCTTTGGTCACGCCGTTGGTGCAACAACTTCCATTTTTCTCAATTTCATCAGTGTATTGGGTCTTGCCGATTTTGATTGCGGGCTATGGTATATTGTTGCGCAATCGCGCCCATGAGACGGCGCGGGGACTTCTCTTCGGTGCGGGTTTGCTTTGCGTCTCGCTTGTCTTTCGATCAATTGACGACACGTCGTGCGCACGCCTTCCAGTTGGCACACATTTCATTTGGCATATGCTCAATGGGATCATGCTTGGCTGGATGATCGAAGTGTGGCGCCGTCACAGAACCAGCGAGGCGTAAATCGGTATTGCGGCCATCGAGAGTAGGGTCTGGTAGACCAGAATATCTGCGTAAAGTTCGGTGTCGCCGCCCATAGTGCGCGCGACGACGTAGCCGTTCGAGGCGGCTGGAACCGCTGTCACCAGTAGCCCAGCGAGGGTCTCTGTGGAGGAAAGCCCAAACACATTGGCGAGGCCTAGAAACACAAGCGGCATTCCGATGGGGCGTAAAAGCGCGCCAATCAGTACGGGTGCGGTCAGCCGTCCCAGACGACGCCACGAAATCCCGGCCCCGACAACCAAAAGCCCGATCCCGAGCGCGGCGCGGCCAATGATATCGAGGGTCTCGTACAGAGGCTTTGGAAGGTCGAATGGTGCAGCATTCAGCGAAAGTCCAATCGCGCAGCCAATGACAAGTGGATTTGCTACAACGGCCTTCAGAATGCGGCGTGGACCTGTTGTCCCGGCGCAAAGCCAGGCCAGAACAAGGATATTGCTGACGTTGATCAACGGGGTCAGCACCGACATCCCAACGGCTATCAACAGCAGGACGTCCGGCCCTCCGAGCAATTCGGCTGCAGAAAGGGAAATAAAGGCATTCCAACGCGTTGTGGTCTGAAAGATGGTTGAAAGTGATGCGGACGATAGCTTGTCGACCGGCAGCAAAAATCTGACGCTTAGCCCCAGAATGGCCGCAAGAAACACCATGCTGACCAATGACCCGGCAAGCGGTCCGATCCGGTCTGACGACAGATCAGCGGTCGCAATGGAGCTGATCAGGATTGCTGGGATCAGAATGCGGAAACTTAATAGCTCGATGCCCGACCAATGCTCGGGCTTCAAAAGACCTGTCGCTTTTGCGGTCCATCCCGCCAGAAAGGCCAGAGCAATAGGCAGGATCGCGAGTGCAAGTGTCATTGATCAAATTCCGGGAGGTCGGCGTTTCAGGCGCCGTCACCCTAAACGGTGGTCTTGATTTCGCAAGCTAGCCACTTCTTGCGGGCCGTCTCTGCACGCGGTACATGGACCGCGTTCAAAGATGGAGAGACGCTCTGATGTCGATCGACACCGAAACAGCCCGCCGCGTGGCCAAGCTTGCCCGCATTAAGGTCGAAGACGCCGATTTACCTGCGTTGGCGCAGGATTTTAACCGGATACTTGGCTTTGTTGAGCAGTTGAATGAGGTCGACGTAGAAGGCGTCGAGCCGATGACATCAGTTACACCAATGCGGCTAAAACGACGTGTAGATGAGGTGACGGACGGGGGTCAGCAAGACAAGGTCTTGTCAAATGCGCCGGATGCGCGCGAAGGCTTTTTTGCGGTTCCGAAAGTGGTGGAATAATCGATGACTAAGTTGAACGTCCTGACCATTGCGCAAGCGCGAGAGAAACTCCGTGCGGGTGAAATAACATCGGTTGAATTGACCGAGGCGTGTCTGAAAGCGGCAGACGACGCAAAAACGCTGAATGCCGTGGTGCATGCGACACCCGAGATTGCCCTTGAGCAGGCGAAAGCCGCAGATGTGCGCCTTGCGGCGGGAGATGCCCCTGATTTGTGCGGTATTCCTTTGGGGATCAAAGACTTGTTTTGCACCAAGGGCGTAGCAAGTCAGGCCGCCAGCGGCATCCTGGAGGGCTTCAAGCCCGAATATGAATCCACTGTGACAAGCCAGCTTTTCGATGCAGGTGCCGTGATGATCGGCAAGCTGAACATGGATGAATTTGCTATGGGCTCGTCAAACGAAACAAGTGTCTACGGCAACGTCATCAACCCCTGGCGGCGCGACAACGACGAAACGGCGCTGACCCCCGGCGGGTCTTCGGGCGGCTCAGCCTCAGCTGTTGCGGCTGACTTATGCCTTGCTGCAACCGGGACCGACACCGGCGGATCGATCCGTCAGCCCGCCGCTTTTGTTGGAATAACAGGGCTGAAGCCGACCTATGGCCGCGTGTCGCGTTGGGGGATTGTGGCGTTTGCGTCCTCGCTTGATCAGGCCGGTCCGATGACGAAATCAGTACGCGACTGCGCGATCATGTTGGGCGCAATGGCCGGACATGATCCGAAGGACTCGACCAGCGCAGACCGCGCTGTGCCGGATTTTGAGGCGATGCTCACGGGTGACATAAAGGGCCAGACCATTGGTATTCCAAAAGAGTATCGTATGGATGGCATGCCAGAAGAGATCGAAGCCCTTTGGGCTGAAGGGCGCGCGATGCTGGAAGATGCAGGCGCGACTATCGTTGATATTTCTCTGCCGCATACAAAGTACGCGTTGCCTGCGTATTATGTGGTGGCACCAGCTGAGGCTTCGTCGAACCTCGCGCGGTATGACGGCGTGCGCTATGGCCATCGCGCAAAACTGTCGCACGGGGATGGCATCACCGAGATGTACGAGAAAACCCGCGCTGAGGGCTTTGGCGACGAGGTGAAGCGTCGTATAATGATTGGCACCTATGTTTTGTCAGCAGGATTTTACGATGCGTACTACAACCGTGCGCGCCGTGTTCGGGCTTTGATCAAGAAGGACTTCGAAGACGCATTTGAGGCCGGGGTCGATGCGATCCTGACGCCTGCGACGCCGTCGGCGGCATTCGAGTTGGGCCAGGAGTTTGATGACCCGGTTCAGATGTATCTGAATGACGTCTTCACGGTCACTGTAAACCTTGCGGGTCTTCCCGGTATTGCCGTGCCTGCGGGGCTCGACAAGCAGGGCCTTCCTTTGGGGCTGCAGCTGATTGGCAAGCCATGGGAAGAGGGCGCTTTGATGAATGTGGCACAGGCAATCGAGGACCGTGCGGGCTTTGTTTCCAAGCCGTCTAAATGGTGGTAGGTTCCTATAAAACGTCCAATCAAATTGGCAGAGCAGCACATGATGAACCGTTTCCTGACACTTAGTACAGTGGCCTTTTTGGCCGCATGTAGTGCGCAAGTCCCTGATAGTAATCCAAACCTCGGCGTGGGCTTCAATGGCTACGACGAGTTTTCGACAGAGCGTGCTCGGCGCGACGCTGAGCTTCAGGCGATGCGGCCACGCGCGGTGCCTGATGGGCAAGCCATAGCGTCTGAGACGCTGACTGCCCTTGAATCGGTCCGCACGATTGGCGGGCAATCGCCCGTTGGCGGTGTCGGTGGCTCAACGGCTCAAGGTGCGCTTGGCACACCTCTTCCGGCTGCGAGGGTACCGGCCCCAGTCGAAACCGCGACGCTTGGCATGGCACCTGTAACGGACAATCCTGATATCTCTGACGAGCAGAATTTTGACGCCGTTGCGTCCCGCGAATCCATCGAAAGCGACGCCGAGCGGATCGAACGCAATCGGGAGACCTATCAAGTTGTTGCGCCCACGGCCTTGCCTGAGCGCTCCAGCACCGGGCGGCCGAACGTCGTTGCGTTCGCATTGGCAACGTCCCACCCGCTTGGCACGCAGGTCTACCGTCGGACCGGTGGCGCAAATATCAATCGCTTCAACCGGGAATGCGCGCGCTATCCGTCCGCTGACCGTGCGCAGGAAGCTTTCCTTGAGGCGGGCGGCCCGCAGAGGGACCGCCGAGGCATGGACCCTGATGGAGACGGATACGCATGCTTCTGGAACCCAGCACCATTTCGGACCGCACGCGGAGGCTAAGCCTATGGACATCGAAGATCGCTCCTCACCGAACTATAATGCGCGGCGGGGCGGTCTTGCGCCGTCTTTGGTGGTGCTCCACTACACCGCGATGGGAAGCGCTGACGCAGCGCTTGAGAAGCTTTGTGATGAAACGTCGGAAGTCTCGGCTCACTATCTGATTTCGAAAGACGGGGCCGTTTTCCGCCTTGTTGAGGAGGCTCATCGCGCCTGGCATGCCGGCGAGGGGCGCTGGGCGGGGCGCGAGGATGTGAACTCGCGGTCCATCGGGATTGAGTTGGACAATGACGGGACATGTGCTTTTGACGCGCCGCTGATGGAGGCGCTGGAAGTGCTTCTTGCCGACATATTGCTGCGCCATTCTCTTCCGGCGAAAGCGGTCCTTGCACATTCGGATTTCGCCCCTGAGCGCAAGGCGGATCCGGGACGGAATTTTGATTGGCACCATCTTGCAAAAAAAGGACTTTCCGTTTGGCCGGAGGCGGCATTGAAGGGGGATTTCATGCGCAATGCAGCCTCCTTCGGCTATCCGATTGAACTTGGGGAAAAGCTTGTTCTGGAGGCGTTTCGGCAACGGTTTCGACCCATGGCAAGTGGGCCACTGGATCCTGCGGACCGGGCCATGATGTCGGGCTTGGCCCGTCAATTTCCTGCCGATGTGACGGAGCGGTTTGGGCGCCGCACACCCTCGCGACCCATTGGTTTGGAAAGCTGATCCTTGACGCACGCGCGGCGCGGGCCTAGGACGACAGCCGCGCGGAGAGCCGGATGGCCGCTTGGTGTGATCTTCGGATCGCGCCGGGAGGAAAGTCCGGACTCCATGAGACAACGGTGCCGGGTAACGCCCGGCCGGGGTAACCCGAGGGACAGCGCCACAGAGAACAGACAGCCCCGGTCCGCCGGGGTTATGGTGAAACGGTGGAGTAAGAGCCCACCGCGGACCTGGTAACAGGGACGGCACGGCAAGCCCCACCGGGAGCAATGCCAAATAGGGGTCTCGCGCGGGGATCGGTCCTGAAAGGGATACCGCCACGCAGGGTCGTTTCAGCCCGAGAGGCCCGGGTTGGCAGCTAGATCCCCGTCGGTAACGGCGGGGCCAGAGGAATGGTCATCGAACCGTGGCAACGCGGGGAACAAAATCCGGCTTACAGGCTCTCCGCGCAAATTAACGCCCTCTTCGCAGGTGATCTGATGACGGGCACTCCGCCAGAGACCGCACGGTATTGGTGGGAATCGGCTTGACAGGGGCGGGGTGATCGCTAGAACGCGGACTTCAAGGATTTACGGGCTGCTGCCGTCTCGTTAGGTGTGGCCAATCAGGAGACAACCCATGGCGAAGCCGACCACGATCAAAATTCGTCTGAACTCGACCGCGGATACCGGCCACTTTTATGTGACCTCGAAAAACGCCCGCACGATGACCGAGAAGATGGTCGTGCGAAAGTATGACCCGGTCGTGCGCAAACATGTCGAATACAAAGAAGGCAAAATTAAATAGTTTTGCTGAATAATTCGGAAACGGGCCGCGCCACTTGCGCGGCCTTTTCTATTTTGGAGCCGCTTTTCGGATTTTGCAGGCCTTGGCAAAGACCGTGTCTATGGGGCATGATTGATCAATGCGACGAAGCATTCTGACAGTGCGAACCGCGTTGGCGGCGGACTTTAGTGGTGTCGATGCTTTGCTGGCACGGTCTTATCCGGCGATCCTTAAAGCAGACTATCTGCCATCGCTTTTGGTGACTGCCATCCCCTTGATTTCAAAGGCGCAGCCGCGGTTGGTAATGTCGGGCACCTATTTCGTTGTTGAAGACAAAGACGGGGCGATTGTCGGCGCGGGAGGCTGGACGCGTGCAGCGCCGCCGGGTGCGGGAGGTGAGCGGTTCGATGTCGCTCATATCCGGCATGTGGTGAGTGATCACCGACGTTTGCGTGAAGGGATCGGACGGCGATTGATGGGGCATATTTTCAGAACTGCTGGGGCGGCGGGCATTGAACAATTTGAATGTTTCTCAACACTTACGGCGGTGCCGTTTTACGCCGATTGCGGGTTTTCGGTCATTGGGCCGATGACAGTCGGATTGAGAGCGGGTATCGACTTTCCAGCTGTGCATATGCGACGGTTTCATAAGCCGGATTGAAGGAGGGAATTGATCAAATGAAGAAATTATTTTTGTTTCTGGGACTTGCTGCACTTGTTGCGGGCTGTGCGCAGCCACAGGGTGTGGGGCTTGGACCGTTGGGAGGCGATACTTCTGACCTTCCGCAAAACACGCGGACCGAGTTTGAGATGGCGGGATTGACGCCATTGCCGCTTTATAGCTTCTCTTTTGCTGACGCGGCGACCCCGGCTGATGCTTTGAACGCTGGCGGAAACAGCTTGCGGCAAGCCGAGCAAAATCTTGAAATCGTTCAGGAAAGCCGGACGTATTTCATGCGACAGATTGCTTTGAACACCAACAACTACGTTGTGTCCGAGGGCGATGCGCCTGTGGCGTCTTTGGTCAGCGTGATCCGGGCGCGTACCGGGTGCTTGGTTAATCCGCAGCCGTTGCGGTCAGAAGATGCGGCTGTGTTTACGCTTGATTGTTCGTAAGTTAACAGGGTCTTACGCAAAGTTCTGCAGGTGCGCGGCCTGCGCACTGCTTTGGCATGGTTAGCGCGAGAAAATGAGCGGTCTTGGCCTGAAACGCGACGTCGGTATCGCGTCGGTGCGCCTTGTAGCGCTTGGTGGATAGGGCCGCATGATGTGGTGCTCGGGGTTAACCAAGGGTAACGGATTGCGAAGCCTCCGATCGGAGTATGGGGCCTTGAAAATGAGGCGGTATTGACCCGAAGTTGGGGAGTGGCGCAAATTTATTGCGGCTAGGCCTGAGACTAGTATCATTGTCATCGGCACCAGCGTGCCGCTCGATTTTGCCCCACTTCAACACGTATTTTCCGGAAGTTTGATGACCAAACCCACTGTTATTATTGATCCCGACTGGCGGCGGATGGACGAGTTGTTTTCGCCCGCCGCTAAGGCTGCTTTGTTTGATATCTATAACGTGGTTTGGGGCCGCGACGGACCAGTTCCGGACGGTGTGCTGTATGACGCATTGCCGGATGCGGAAGTTCTGATTTCCGCCACGCCTTTGATCGATGCCGAAGTTTTGGGCCGGGCGACGCGGCTTAAAGCGATCATCGAAGTGTCGGGGGCTTTTCCCGATACGATTGACTACGCAGCCTGCGCGGCGCGCGGGATCGAGGTTTTGAGCTGTGCGCCGGGGTTTCGTCAATCGGTGGCTGAAATGGGCCTGGCGATGGCATTGGCCGGGGCACGGGGATTAATAACTGAGCACGAGGCGTTTCGCTCAGGCGGGGAGAACTGGCTAAGTGACAACGAGGCGACGGATTTTACACTGTTCGGAGCGAAGGTCGGATTTGTCGGGTTCGGGCAGATTGCACAGGAGTTGATGCGGCTTATGGCTCCGTTTGCGCCCAGGGTGGTGGCCTATGATCCCTGGTTGGCACCGGAGGTGGCGCAGGCCCATGGGATCACGCTGGTCTCGCTTGAGGACGTCCTGACGCAGTCGCGCTGTCTGTTTGTGGCGGCTGTGCCGACGGCTGAGAACCACCATCTTCTGGACGCGGCCAAGCTTGCCCTGATGCCGCGCAATGCTTTGGTGATATTGATTAGCCGGGCTCATTTGGTAGATTTCGAGGCCCTTGCGTCCGAGGTCGCAAGCGGACGGCTTCGCGCGGCAGTTGATGTGTTCCCGTCTGAGCCGTTGGAGGCGGACGATCCCGTGCGAAAGCTTGGCAATATGATCTTGTCTCCACATCGCGCGGCGGCTGTCGCGGGGGGGCGTCAACTAATCGGCGATATGATCCTGGACGATCTGGCTGCATTATTTGGCGGCAACGCCTCACGTCGACTTGGCCGCGCGGAGGCCAGCAAGATAGGGGCGCTGGCAGGTGTGGGCGATGCGAGCAAAGTCGCGGAAATGGCGAAGACCCGGTAGGCGGGTTTTGGACCGTTAAGGCAGAAGTGTTGCGCGCATGGTGGTGTTTTGGCTGTGCACATGGGACGAAGGTTCTATGTGTTGTTTCATGCGCAACTTTTTCTGCTCAGTCTTGGTTTGGGTCATCGCTTTGTCGGCGGGGAATGCCGCGCCGTTGAGCTACACGCTGGACAAGGGCGCGAGCCGCGTCGGGTTTGAAGTGTCGTTCGGTCCGGATCAGATCACTGGCGAGTTGCCGGTACAGTCAGCAGAGATCACGCTTGATTTTCAGCAAGTGGCAAACAGCAGCGTTGCCGTTGTCCTTGATGTCGGCAATGCAAAAGCCAACTTTCCCTTTGCAACCCAAGCGTTGCGCGGGCCCAAGGTTCTTGACACAACGCGGTTTCCGACGATTTCATTTGTTTCGACAGAGATCAAAGTCCTTCCCGACGCACCGTCGAAAGCGCGCATGAGCGGCGAGATTACCATTCGCGATACTACGCGGCCCGTCACGCTGGATGCCGAGTTGTTTCGCCCGGCTGACCGCGCGCTTGGCGAGCGCGAGCGATTGATTGTGCAGCTGTCCGGCGCCGTAAGTCGCGCGGCCTTCGGCGCAACCGGGTGGAGCGATCTTGTGGGCGATACCGTGGCGCTTGATCTGATGTTGCAGATCGATCTGGCGGAGTAGGGCATGGCTGCCAGGAATTCTGAACGGTCTTTTGGGTGGGTCACGCGGGCGCTGCATTGGGCTACGGCCCTTGGCGTGCTTGGGATGCTCCCTTTGGGGGTCTACGTGGCGCGGATGGAGGTCGGGTATTCGAACCTCTGGCTGTTCGGGTTGCACAAATCGATCGGGGTTACGATCTTTGCGCTTCTTGCCGTGCGAATTGTCTGGCATGTGGTTTCACCGCCGCCGCCAAGCCTTCCCTCTGATGTTGCGTGGAAGGACCAGGCTGCCAAGTGGGTCCATCGGGCGTTCTATGTCCTTCTTGCCGTGGTGCCGCTTAGCGGATGGGTGGGCAGCGGGGCGACCGGACTTGATGTGCTTGTGTTCAACCGGATAACTTTGCCGCCGCTCGCGCCCGTGTCCGAGGCTTGGGAAACAACGGCTTTCGGCGTGCATTGGGTCGTAACGAAGCTTTTGGCGGCCTGTGCCATCGTGCATATTGCGGGGGCGCTCACGCGGCGAGACGGGACGCTGGCACGTATGGTCAAAGGCTAGAGCGCAGGAAAAAGGGCGCACGCGGCGCCCTTTTAGATGTCATCTGGCTGCTTCTTAATCAGGTGCGTGAATCGGGCGCCCAGTTGCCGCCCAAGAGGTCTTTAACCTTTTCGGCTGTGGCTTGTGCAGTGATGCCGAAGTGCTCGTAAAGCTCTGGCGCAGGGGCGGATGCGCCGAACCCGTGCATCCCGATGAACCCTGACTTTTCGCGCTTGCCGCGCTCGCCGAACAACCAACGGTCCCAACCAAAGCGCAGGCCAGCTTCGATGGCGACGCGAACCGGGCCAGCGGGAAGAACCTTGCGGCGGTAGGCTTCGTCTTGCTCCTCGAACAACTCCCAGCAAGGCATAGAGACGACACGGGTACCGATGCCTTGGGCTTGAAGCAGGTCGCGGGCCTTGAGGGCGATCTCGATCTCGGAGCCGGTCGCGATCAGAAGCGCTTGGCGCTTGCCCTCGGCTTCGCGCAGGACGTAGGCGCCCTGTGCGGTGAGGTTGCGCATCTTGTGCTCGGTCCGCACAGTTGGCAGGCCCTGACGTGTCAGCACGAGGGTGCTTGGTGTTTTGTGTGATGTCAGCGCAAGTTCCCAGGCTTCTGCGGTTTCGACCGTATCGGCGGGCCGGAAAACGTTCATGTTGGGCGAGGCGCGCAGCATCGCGATGTGTTCCACAGGCTGGTGCGTGGGCCCGTCTTCGCCAAGGCCGATGCTGTCGTGTGTCATGACATAGGTGACGGGCACGCCCATGAGGGAGCTAAGGCGCATTGCGCCGCGTGCGTAGTCCGTGAAGCACAAGAACGTTCCGCCGTAGGGACGGATGCCGCCATGAAGTGCCAGGCCGTTCATGGCGGCCGCCATACCATGTTCGCGAATGCCGTAGTGGACGTAGCGGCCTTTGCGGTTGGCTTGGTCAAAAATGCCAAGGTCTGGCGTGAGTGTATTGTTGGAGCCGGTGAGGTCTGCCGAGCCGCCGATGTTCTCGGGCATAATCGGGTTCACGGCCTCCAGCACCATTTCCGACGATCTGCGAGTGGCGACTTTGGGGTTGGTTTCAGAGATTTGCTTTTTCAGCGCGCGAATGGTCGAGGTGAGCTTCTTTGGAGGTGCGCCTGTCCAGACGCGGTGCAATTCGGTTTGGCGGTTTGGCGATAGTTCGGCGTAGCGGTCGTTCCATGCCGCTCGGTCTGCGGAGCCACGCGCGCCGATCGTGCGCCATTCCGATAGGATGTCGACCGGTATTTCGAAAGGCGCATACGGCCAGCCGTAGGTTGCACGTGTCGCTTCGATGCCGTCTGGGCCAAGAGGCGAGCCGTGGGCTTTGGCGGTGTCCTGTTTAGGAGAACCGAAGCCGATGTGGGTTTTGCAGGCGATCATCGACGGCTTCTTAGATGATTTGGCTTGGCTCAAAGCGCGGTCGATGTCTTCGGGGTCATGACCATCACATTCAACGACCTGCCAGCCAGCCGCCTGGAAGCGTTTTGTCTGGTCGGTGATGTCGGACAGCCCAACTTTGCCGTCGATTGAGATATTGTTGTCGTCCCAAAGTACGATGAGTTTGCCGAGTTTTTGCATGCCCGCGAGGCCGATGGCTTCGTGGCTGATGCCTTCCATGAGGCAGCCGTCACCGGCGATTGCGTAGGTGTAATGGTCGCAGACCTTTTTGCCGTAGCGCGCGCGCAGGCTTTCTTCGGCCATCGCGAAGCCGACGGCATTGGCGAGGCCCTGGCCAAGCGGGCCGGTGGTCGTTTCGATACCTTTTGCGTGGCCGTATTCGGGGTGACCTGCTGTGATCGAGCCAAGTTGGCGGAAGTTCTTGATCTGCTCAATCGTCATATCCTCGTAGCCCGTGAGGTGCAGGAGGGCGTAAAGCAGCATCGAGCCGTGACCCGCAGACAGGATGAACCGGTCGCGATCCGGCCAATCCGGGGCGGCTGCGTCAAATTTCAGGTGTTTCTCAAAGAGAACCGTGGCAACGTCGGCCATGCCCATCGGCATGCCGGGGTGCCCGGAATTTGCGGCCTGTACGGCGTCCATCGCGAGGGCGCGGATTGCGGTTGCGCGGGCGAAATGGTCTGGGTGAAGCTCTTTTAAGGTTGCGATATCCACGGTGCCTGTCCCCTTGTCGGTCGTGACGCTGAAATGCTCAGGTTTCGAGCGGTTGATAGCAGGCAGGCGGGCGAGTTCAAGCGCGTGGGGGGACGTTTGCGCCGAAAGGGGGTGAAAACCCCGCGCTTCCTTCGTATGACTTGGGGAATGGATGGGGTTTGGTGCGATTCGCTCGCGCCAATATTGCCCCCGCAGTTATGAGGGAGCGGACAGTCATATGAGCGACATTTCCGAACTGGAGCGCCGGATCACGGCGGCATTGGACCGGGCCGCGCAAGCGATGGACCGACTTGGGGTCGTGGGAGCGTCAGACGATGGCGTTGATGCGGCGGCATTGGCGGACGAGCTGGAGGCCGAGCGGGTCGCCAATGCGCAGCTTGAAGAGCGGGTGCGGGCGATCAAGGAAAAGCAGGAGACGATGGTGGCAGGGCTAGAGGCTCAGGTTGCGCGTCTGAAGGGACAGGTCGAAAGCCGGGACGGGGACTTGTCGCGAATGAGGGCCGTGAGCGAAAAATTACGCCAATCCAATCAGACCCTGCGTGAGGCAAATGCAAGCGCTGTTGCAGATCCTGAATTGGTGAATGCGTCGTTGCAGACCGAGGTCGAGGCGCTGCGCGCGGCGCGGTCGGCGGATCGCGCGGAAATCGACGACATTCTTGCAACGCTTGACCCTGTTTTGAAGGAGGCCTGAGATGCCGGAAGTAACGATCAATATCGGTAGCCGTCCGTTTCAAGTGGCCTGTCAGGAAGGCGAAGAGCATTTCCTGCAATCTGCGGCGGCCTTGCTGGATCACGAGGCAAGCACGCTCATGGACCAGATCGGGCGGTTGCCCGAAGCACGGATGCTTTTGATGGCGGGCCTGATGCTTGCGGACAAAGCCGCCGGGACGGATGATCAACTGAAAGCGCTGGAAGACAAGGTTGCTCAGCAGGAAGCGTGGATCGAAGAGTTCCAGAGCAATCCGCAGCCGGAACCGACACGCGTAGAGGTGGCCGTGGTGCCGGATGAAGTGACGCAGACGCTGGCGGAACTTGCGGCGCGTGCCGAGGCCCTGGCCGATGCGGCAGAAGAGAAAGCGGCAGCGGCATAGATTTTCTATTTAGGCATTTTTAAAAGGCTGGAGGGCCGGCGATCAGGCGATATTCCAGCCGCGTGCCGCGTCGCCGTACATCTCAAAGCCCTGTTCCGTGATCGCGATAGTGTCTTCCAGTTTGATGAGGCCGCGGTCGGGGTGCCCCATCGTTGTTTCCACCGACACGACCATACCCGCTTCGAGGGGGACCTCGGCATCGACGCCATCGTAAATGCGGTTGGACATGATGAAGGGCACCTCATGGCTGACAAGGCCCATTCCGTGGATGACAAGGTCCGTGTGCTTCGCATTGGGTCCCGACTTTAAGACGCTGTTGCCGTGATCCAAGGCGGTTTGTCCGGTCGCGCCTGCTTTGAGGAAAGCGAACGTTGCCTGTTGGGTGGCGTCGACTTCGGCCAGAAGGTCTTCGAGTTCCGCGTCTGGTGGCCCCATGACGGCCATGCGGCAAAGGTCTCCTATATAGCCGTCAATATTGCCGCCACTGTCGATGGACATGGCTTCCCCCGGTTGCCATTGCTGATCAGAGGGCGCGCGGTTCCGGTTTTGGCCAAACGTCACGAGGCAATAGTCGAAGTCGAGATCGCGCGCGTGTTCTTCGGCTTTCAGCCGGTGGATGATCTGGTGCTTGGTGACGCCGGGTGTTGCCCAGTCGATGGTTGCGCGCATGGCGTCGATCACGCCGTCGGACGCCGCGCTGAGTTTGGCCAGCTCATCCGGACGCTTGATTGCGCGGAGACGTTCCAAAATGGGGGTTGCGTCGCCGAATATTGCATCTGGCAGGCCGTCAGCGAGGACTTGATCCGCGTCACGGGGCAGGAACGGCGGCTCGATGCCAATGCGGGCCTTGGTGAGGCCCATGTCTGTGAGGTGTTTGACGGCCGCTTCTGCGGCGTCACGCGTTCCCCAGGTGACTGTGTGGGTATGGATCGGCCAGAACGCACCGAGGGCCTTTTCGAAGCCTTCGATGGCGCTTCCGATGTAGGCCGCCTGATCAAGGGTGCCGGCCACGTATATCACCAGCGGCAAATAGCGGGCGTGGCCGAGGGCGTCCATGCTTTGAAAGAAGAATGAGCGGTGCCCGCCGAGGAGATAACGTACGTTGTGGGGCGAGTTTGCGATCAAGACGTCGAGGCCATGCGCCTCCATCAACGCGTCTGCTTTTTCGGTTTGGAACGGGGGCGTTGTCATTGAAGTGGCTCCTGTGTTGCATGTCTGGAGCTTATATCATGCTGGCGCACGGACAAAAAAGGCCGGCACAGTGGCCGGCCTTTTCAGAAACTTTATCGGATCGTAAATGTTACTCGCGATTGCCGAAGAGTTGCAGCAGGAACATGAACATGTTGATGAAGTCGAGATACAAGTTCAAAGCACCGGCATAGGCTGACTTGTCGAGCCATTCCTGATCGCCTGCGTGGGCATGTTCGAGGTAGGAGGTCTTGATTTTCTGTGTGTCGTAGGCGGTGAGGCCCGCGAAGATCAAAACACCAATGGCCGAAATCGCAAACATAATTGCAGGCGAGCCGATGAAGAGGTTGACGACCATCACCACGATAAGGCCGATCACGCCCATAATGAGGAATGTGCCCCATGCGGAGATGTCTTTTTTCGTGGTGTAGCCCCAGAGGCTAAGGCCGGCAAACGCGATCGCCGTCACAAGGAACGTCTGCACAATGGAGAACCCTGTGTAGACGAGGAAAATCGAGCTGATCGACAGGCCCATGAGTGCGGCAAAGGCGAAGAAGGCGGTTTGCACGGCAGCTGCCGATCCGCGCTTCATTACAGCACCAAAGCCGAAGAAAACGAATGCCAGAGGGGCAAACATCACCACCCATTTCAGCGGCGACATATAAAGTGTCTCGCCAATAGGCGTCAGGTATTGGCCTTCGCGGATTGCGACCGTCGCACCAGTTGGGTCGGCCGTTACGGACAAGCCAGCGATGGCCCATGCTGCCAGAGCAGTTATGATCATGCCAACGGACATCGAGCCGTAGACCTTATTCATATGGGCGCGAAGGCCCGCGTCTATCTCGGCCGTGCGGACACCTGGCGCGGTTCGGACGGTCTGATATTGTGCCATTATCGGTCTCTCCTCGACGTTTCTATTCACATGACCGGAATGCCCGGACACTTCCTAAGAGAATATCGGCTGGCACGGGACATTTTTCAAGGCCGAAACTCTGAGAAACGAGTCTTTTGGTCAGGTACGCGGATCAACGCGGCCGCTGATTTGGGACGCCCCAACGCAGGCGGGTGAGTTCTGCGGCCACGTCGGTTCGGCTGAGGGACACGTCAAGGCGCCCTGCGGCATCATGATTGGCGAGTGCCACACGGGATCTCTGAGCTGCAATCATTGCATGGAGCCAATACACAAAGCCCTACCGATGGGAGGGGGTTGTGACAAAGCGGGCGGTGGTGGCTGGCGTGAACATGGTGTCATTTTTTCTTAAATGTGATTGGTTGCCTCGCTCGCATCACCAAGCCTGATGTGTTTGCCGCGCCGCATTGAATTCGTAAAATGAATGTTTTTGACGTCGATCATCAAGGAAATTGATATGCTTGGAATCCTCGATCTGACGGCTTTGCGCTCGTGTGTCGCTGTTGCGGATATGGGCGGGGTAACCAAGGCGGCGGGTTTGCTGAACCTGATGCAATCGGCGGTATCGATGCAGTTGAAGCGGCCGGAAGAGGCTTTGGGATTGCATTGCTTGACCGGCCGTCGCGCACGATCGGCGTGACGGCTGAGGGCGAGCAGCTTTTGGGGTATGGGCGTCGGATGATTGCTATGAACGACGAAATTTTCAGTCAAATGATGAATCAAGCTTACGAGGGGGCTGGTTCTGGGGGGCCCACATGACAATATTTATCCCCGCATCCCATGGATCCTGCAGGTTTTTAACGCCGATTGTCCGCGGATAAGAATTCAGGTGTCGTCGTCTTGGACGCTTCGTTTGAAGGACCTTTTTGCGGAAGGGCAGTGCTACATTTTCCATGCCACCGAAGATCACGTCGATCCCAATGGCGAGACTTTGGCATCCGAGCCGCATTGCCAGTTTCGCAAGTCGATGATGAAGGCGCTGGATCGGGCGGGTTTACCATGGGAAATGGCTCTCGATTCGGAAGCGACGCATACGGTTGAGGCCGTGGTGGCGGCAGATTTGGCGGTTTTTGCGCAGATCGAAGGCACGAACGCGCCTCAGCTTGAGGAAATCAGTCACGGGGGGGGGGCGTTGCCAGAAATGGGCGAGAAATTAATCAATATGTATCCTCAGACGTGGCTCAGGGCACGGTGAAATATCATCTCACGCAGCTTGTACGGCGGTCACATGGTGCACCGAAACTTGCGCTTACGGCGTAATGACGATTTTTCCGGTGGCCTTGCGGCTTTTTAGAAGCTCAAGGGCGGCGTTGGCCTGCGCAAGCGGGTAGGTGTGGCCGATGTGGGGGCGGATCGCGCCTTTTGCGTGCCAGTGAAGAAGCGTCTTCAGGCTCTCAGTGAGCGCAGTTGGATTGATCTTGGAGTAGGCAGAGATGTTGAAGCCGATCACGTCGATGTTTTTGACCAGCAGGTGGTTGGGTTTCACGGTGGGGTGATCCCCGCTGGCAAAGCCGATGAGAAGGTGGCGACCTTCGGGCTTAAGACGCCGGGCTGCGGCCGTGCCGGTGGCGCCGCCAACCGCATCGTAGACGACATCGAAGGGGGCATGGGACCTTAAGGCGTCGGAGAAGTCCCCATCGGCGCTGTCGATCATGATGTCAGCGCCAGCGTCGCGCGCAATGGCAAGGCGCTCTGAGCCACGCGCGACCGCAATGACCGTTGCCCCGATGGCTTTGGCGACCTCGACAGCCGCGAGGCCTGCGCCCCCGGCTGCCCCCAGAACAACAAGGCTTTCGCCTTTTGCCAGTCTTGCGCGGCGGATAAGCGAAAGATGCGCGGTAGCGTAAGTTATCTGAAAAGCAGCGGCCGTGGCGTCGTCAATCGTATCGCGAAGCCCAAGCGCGCGGCCGGCTTCAAAAACCGCATAGTCGGCAAGCCCACCGTGTCCGACGATTGCGGCGATCCGGTCGCCTACTTTTTGGCCGGTGACTTTGGTGCCGATTGCGGTGATCGTCCCGGAAATTTCGAGGCCTGGCACCACTGGGAAGGGCGGCGTGTCCTGATAGCGGCCCTCAATCAGCAACAGGTCCGCGAAGTTGAGCGCGGTGGCCGCGACCCGCACCTGTATCTGTGTCTCACTGGGCGAGGGAATCGGTGCCGAGATAATTGCGGGTTCGGCGTTTGGAGCGCTGACGCTTAGAATGCGCATCTTTCAACCGCCGTATTGAGAGGGGAATCTCGCATCAAAATAGTCCTGCGCTACATCCCGCCAACTGTATTTGGTACGCTTTTGATCGGCAAGTTGCTTTAAGAAGCAGGTATAAGACGCTGTTTAATAATAATTTCACGGCTTTTGATCAAATTTGATAGTAGGATCGTGCAGAGCATTTACACCCTGGCCTTCGAACCTGCCTAAAAAGACACCTATCAAAGTTGTATCAATGCAGCGCATGTATATCCATGGTTGCAAAGGGAGTCACACATGAAGCACCCCGTTGATGTGCACGTTGGGAAAAGAATCCGCCACCGTCGTTGGATGGTTGGCATGACCCAGCAACAGTTGGCAGAGCATGTTGGCATTAAGTTCCAGCAGATCCAGAAATATGAGACCGGTATGAACCGTGTGTCTGCGTCCCGGCTTTGGGACATTGCGGAAACGTTGAGCGTTCCGGTCAGCTTCTTCTTCGACGGGCTGAGCACTGAAGCAGACAACGGTGCGGAAGATCGCACAGTGCCCGGCGACATTCTTGCTGACAAAGAAGCGCTCGAACTTGTGCGGTCATACTACGCCATCCCAGAGAACCAGCGCCGTCGCTTGTTTGAGCTTGCGCGCGTGCTTAGCGACGTCGCATAGCGCCACGTCGCTTGACCCGGACTGCGGGTCTGACTACGAAAACCTCAGCGCCCGAAGGCGTGGGAGTTTTCTTTTGCCTGATTTCAATGTGAATGAACTTTGGTCCGTCGTGGATGCGATGGCAGATGCGGCGCGCGTTGAAACGCTGCGCCATTTTCGGCAGGCGGGTTTGCAGACCGAAAGCAAACGCGCGGATTTTGATCCTGTGACAGTGGCCGACCGGGATGCGGAAACCGCAATGCGAGCAATTCTTGCCGAGCGCCGGCCCGATGACGGTGTTTTGGGCGAAGAGTATGGGCAGACTGATGGAACGTCAGGGCTGAGTTGGGTTTTGGATCCGATTGACGGCACGCGCGGCTATATCTCGGGATCACCGACATGGGGTGTTTTGATCGCCGTGTCGGATGCCAAGGGGCCTTTCCTTGGGGTGATTGATCAACCCTACATCGGCGAGCGGTTTTACGGTGGTCCGGGGCGGTCAGAGATGATCGGGCCCTTGGGCAAAAGGACACTGGGTGTCCGGGCGACAACGGTCCTGGCCGAAGCCACGCTTTTCTCGACTTTTCCGGAAGTCGGAACACCTGCTGAAGGGGCTGCGTTTCGCCGGGTTGCCGAACAGGTACGGCTGACGCGCTACGGCTGTGATTGCTATGCCTATGCTTTGTTGGCCGCCGGTCAGGTCGATCTGGTTATCGAGGCTGGCCTTCAGGCCTATGATATCCAGGCGCCGATTGCGGTGATCGAGGCGGCAGGCGGGATTGTGACGGACTGGACTGGCGGGCCAGTTCACGAGGGCGGGCAGGTGGTTGCGGCGGCAACGCCCGAGTTGCACCGCGCGGCACTGAGGCTTCTGGCCGAGTGAGGGTTATGGACCTGCGCGTCGCTGATTGCTAAATTGGCGTAAGGGATGAGTCCTTTTCCGCTCTCTTCTGTCGTCCCTATCGACCCACCTGGTCCGAAGAGAGCGACAGGACCAGGAGCGACTGTGACCCAAGTACTTTTGAGAAATGCAGACACGATCGTTACCATGGCGGGCGATGATCTGAAGAATTGCGACATCCTTTTCGATGCAGGCGTGATCCGCGCCGTCGGGCCTGCGCTTGATGCGCCTGACGCACGCGTGGTTGAGGCGCGTGGATGCGTTGTGACGCCCGGCCTCGTGAATACCCATCACCATCTCTATCAGACGCTGACGAAGGCTGTGCCCGCCGGGCAGGACGCGCTTTTGTTTGGCTGGCTCCAGACTCTATACCCCATTTGGGCGCGGTTTGGTCCGGAAGAAATGCGCGTTTCAACACTGTTGGGTCTTTCTGAGCTTGCGCTTTCAGGCTGTACGACCAGTTCGGATCATCTGTACCTCTATCCGAATGGCGCGCGTCTCGATGACACGATCTGGGCTGCGGGCGAGGTCGGGATGCGGTTCCATCCGACGCGCGGATCAATGTCAATTGGGGAAAGTGCGGGCGGATTGCCACCGGACGATCTGGTCGAGAGTGAGACGGCGATCCTTAAAGACTGCCTTCGGGTGATTGATGCCTTCCACGATCCCGCGCCGGGGTCGATGGTAAGGGTGGGCGTGGCACCCTGCTCGCCGTTTTCGGTCAGTCGCGAACTGATGCGCGACGCTGCTGTTTTGGCGCGCGACAAGGGTGTGCGACTTCATACGCATTTGGCGGAGAACGAGGAAGACATCGCTTATTCGCTGGAAAAATTCGGGTGCCGTCCGGGACAATATGCCGAAGATTTGGGTTGGACGGGTGATGATGTCTGGCATGCGCATTGCGTAAAGTTAGATGCGCAAGAGATTGATCTTTTTGCAAGAAGCCGAACTGGCGTTGCGCATTGTCCTTGCTCGAATTGTCGTTTGGGGTCGGGCATTGCTCCGGTACGCGCGATGCGAGATGCAGGCGTGCGGGTCGGGCTGGGCGTCGACGGGTCTGCATCGAACGATATGGGAAATCTGATCGGCGAGGCGCGTCAGGCCATGTTGATGCAAAGGGTGCAGGGCGGTGCGGATAAAATGGCGGCACGCGAGGCCTTGGAGATTGCGACCGTCGGCGGCGCGGCGGTTTTGGGGCGCGACGATATCGGGCGGCTTGCACCGGGGATGAGGGCGGATATTGCGGTGTGGGACGTCAGCGGCATTGAAAGCGCCGGAAGCTGGGATGCCGCGGCGATATTGCTGGCGGGGCCAATGCGGGTGCGGGATTTGTTTGTCGAGGGTCGGCGTGTTGTCGATGCCGGACGAGTGGCGACGATTGACTTGGATGCGACGGTTGCTGAGGGGCAGACATTGGTGACCCGCCTGATGGGCTAGTGGGGCGCGAAGGCCGCGAGCGCGACGACGATAAGCATAGACGCTGCCATGCCAATATTGATTGCGCGTTGCATTTTTTCTGGCAGATCAAGGCGTCTCAAGGTGATGCCGACCCAAAGCCATAGGAAATGAATTGCCGTCCATATCGTATTCAATATCAATAGCTTAAGGGCTACCTCTAATCCCGGTGTTTCGGGCATGAAGGCAAAGGCCGAAAACAAGGCGGTGTTCACCGCATAGGCCTTTGGATTCACGGCCTGAAGCAGCATCCCACCCTTGATCCCGGGTGGCGTTGTGCGCTCTATGAAGGCGAGCTTTGAGCCCGCGAAGGCGATGCGGAAGGCGAGGTAAACCAGATAGCCGACCGAAATGACGTAAAATACAGTTCGCACGCCTGGCTCTGCCAACATGACCGCAGCCAAGCCAGTGATCACGCCAAGGCAAACAAGGTTCGTGCCAAAAAAGAGACCAAGGAGGTAGCGACTTCCGTGCCGAAACCCGAAGGCCGCTCCGACACCTGCCAAAGACAAGACGCCCGGACCGGGAGTGATGATCAAAAAGAAGACGGCAAGGGCAAATGTGAGCATTGGGCTGAGAATGACGCCTGCGCGCGGAATGGCAAGGTTTTGTGCGCCTCAAGCGCGGAGTTTTAGGTATTTTTTAAAGGGGTGAAAATGCGTGAGACCGTGCCTTATCGTATAACGGATCATTAACTCTCAATGCGTATCAAATTGTTGCGGTACAATCTGAGGAGCCGATGACCGCAAAGGATGAAGCCCCGCTCTTTGGCTCACCGGTCCGAGGTGGGCTAGATCGCCCTGTATTTCATCCTTTCAAACATACCTCCGCCGGAGGCAAAGAAGTCATTTCGTCATCGACTGGCCCATGATGCGAACGTCACGGATCGCTCGATCGTCCCCCATCATGATGGTTGGGAAGACGGCTTCCCAAAGCGTATCAGCCCGTGCCGCCCGTTGGGCGATAGCCGGCGTTGAAGCAAGATCGAGGACCACGAGGTCCGCTTCATAACCGGGACTAAGGTGGCCGATTTTTGTATCAAGGCGTAGCGCTCGGGCGGAGCCGGTTGTTGCAAGCCACAGCAGTTCTGCGGGGTGAAGCGCGCGGCCTCGAAGCTGAGCAACCTCATAGGCTGCAGCCATTGTTCGCAGCATAGAGAACGACGAGCCGCCACCGGTATCAGTGGCCAACCCGATGGTTTGCCCCTCGGCCATCAACCCGTCCATGTCGAATAGTCCCGAGCCGATGAATGTGTTCGATGTCGGGCAGTGGACAAGGCTTGCGCCACTTTCTTTGAGCCTTGCGCGCTCGCGGTCAGTCAGATGAATGGCATGACCAAAAAGAGCGCCGGGGCCGATAAGGCCTGCGGCCTCGTAGGTATCAAGATAGTCCCGGGCTTCAGGGAAGAGGTCACGAACCCATGCGATTTCTTCGGTTTGTTCGGACAAATGCGTTTGCATCAGGCAGTCTGGATGCTCGGCCCAAAGGGCCCCGAGGGCGGCGAGTTGTTCGCGCGTTGAGGTTGGCGAAAAGCGCGGCGTGATCGCGTAGATCAGGCGGTCCTGGCCGTGCCATTTTCCCACCAGGGCCTTGCTGTCATCATAGGCCGATTGAGCGGTGTCAGTGAGATCTGCGGGCGCATTGCGATCCATGCAAGTCTTGCCAGCGATGGCGCGCAATCCGCGGGATTTGGCCTCGGCAAAGTAGGCGTCAACACTTGCAGGGTGGATGGTCGTGAAGCTTGTGGTGGTGGTTGTGCCGTTGGCGAGCGTCAGATCGAAGTAGGTTTTGGCGATGGCGTTTGCATAGACGGGGTCGCCGAACTTCATCTCTTCGGGGAAGGTATATCTGTTGAGCCAGTCGATCAGTCGCTTGCCCCAACTCGCGATCATCGCGGTTTGCGGGTAATGGGCGTGCGCGTCGATGAAGCCTGGAAGGATCAGTGAATTGCCGTAGTCGGTGATTTGAGCTTCCGGATGGGCGCGCCGCAGGTCGTCGGCCGTGCCGGTGGCTGTGATCATACCGTTCTCAATCAGAATGCCGCCGCGGGCGTCGTGGCGGGCCGTTTCGATGCCGTCGTGAAAAGGATCTCCTGTGAAGGCAAGGGTCTGGCCGATCAGGAGCGTTTTCTGGGTCATCTGGCTCTCGGGGTTTGTTGTCCAATGTAAATTCGGTCTCGGCTCTGTTGTCTATCACGGAGTTCGCATAAGTTCAGTTTAAGGTGCGAGAAAAGGTATTTCTTATGACCGATCAGACAGAAACGATTGACCGAGCGGAAGACGATACAGAGGACGACTATGCCCTTCGAAATCGGGTCGTTTCGGCTGCCAAAAGTGCGGCTGAAGACGGTGATCGCGAACGGTTGCTGGAGGTGTTCGAGCCGCTTCACCCTGCCGACATCGCCGACCTTCTGGAGCAGGTAGACACCGAAGACCGGACAAAGATTCTCCAGCTCGCAGGCGACTATATCGACGGGGAAATCCTGTCTGAAATCGCTGAAGATATCCGTGACGAAGTGGTTGAAACGCTGGAGCCAACGGTTCTTGCCGACGCTGTGCGCGAGCTGGAATCTGACGATGTCGTCGACATTATGGAAGACCTTGGGGACGCGCAGCAGGAAGCTGTGCTTGAGGCGCTGGATGTGGTCGACCGGATCGCGGTCGAGCTGGCGCTGGCATACCCGGAGTTCTCTGCTGGTCGCCTGATGCAGCGCGAAGTTGTGGTTGCCCCCGAGCATTGGTCTGTTGGGGACGCGATTGATCACATGCGCGCACAGTCGGATCTTCCCGAGCAGTTCTATCACATTGTATTGGTTGATCCGCGGCATCGGCCGACGTCTTATGTGACGCTTGGCCGGCTAATGTCGTCGCGGCGCGAAGTGCCTTTGAAGACGATCACCGAGGAGAGTTTTCGCACCTTTGATGCCGTCGAGGACGAAGGCGATGTGGCCTATGCGTTCAACCAGTATCACCTGATTACAGCGCCTGTTGTCGATGAGGACGGGCGGTTGGTTGGCGTGATCCTAATTGATGACGCGATGGCGGTTTTGGATGAAGAGCATGAGGAAGACGTTTTGCGTCTTGGTGGCGTCGGTGACGAAAGCCTGTCGAATTCGACGTTTGAGATCGTAAAACGGCGTTTCCCCTGGTTGGGGATCAACCTTGCCACCGCGATTTTGGCGTCGATCGTGATTTCGATATTTGAGGATGTGTTGCAGGCCGTGGTCGCCTTGGCGGTATTGATGCCTATTGTCGCTTCGATGGGCGGCAATGCGGGCACGCAGTCTATGACGGTCGCGGTCCGGGCCTTGGCGACGCGCGACCTTACAGAATCGAATGCGTTGCGGGTTGTCCGCCGTGAGGCGATGGCGGGACTTTTGAATGGTTTGATTTTTGCGGTGGTGATGGGGATCGTCGGGGTGATCTGGTTTGGGTCTCCGGCAATCGGATTTGTAATTTCGGTCGCCATGGTGGTGAATTTGATGGTCGCAGGATTGTCAGGAGTTCTGGTGCCTTTGGCGCTGGATAAGTTCGGGGTTGACCCGGCGTTGGCGGCAGGGACGTTTGTGACTACGGTCACGGATGTTGTTGGGTTCTTTGCGTTTCTTGGGTTGGCCTCGATGGTGTTGCTATGACCGACAAGGCGTCTCTGCGCAAACTGGCCGCAGAGCGACGGGCGCAGGTGCATGGGGTGGTCGATGTGGCACCAGCATTGAAGCATTTGGCCGATGTGTTGGGCGAAACCGCGGGGCGTGTTTCTTTCTTTTGGCCGATCCGCACAGAGATTGACCCTAGGCCGTTGCTTGAGGCGCTTTCAGCGCATCGTGAGGTTTGTTTGCCCGTGACAACCGGCTATGCGCCATTGGTTTTTCGTCCTTGGGTGCCGGGGACAGCGATGATTGCCGATAGCTTTGGTGTCGAAGTGCCTGTGGACGAGACCGAGGTCATCCCGCAGGTGTTGGTGGTCCCTTTGTTGGCGTTTGACGAGCGGGGGCATCGTTTGGGCTATGGCGCAGGGCACTATGACCGGACGTTGGGCAAGCTTCGGCCCTTGGGGCCGGTTGTGGCGGTGGGGTTTGCCTATGAGGCACAGCTTGCTGAAACACTGCCAATCGATGCGACGGATCAGCCGTTGAATGCGATTGTGACCGAGGCCGGAATAAGACGCTTTTTACAGTCGTGATGACGGTACTTGCTTTGTTTTTAGGCCGGGGGTAGGGCCAAGGAATGCGTATTCTTTATCTTGGTGATATTGTGGGGCGGTCCGGACGGACAGCGATCCGCGAGCGGCTTCTGCCTTTACGGAACAGACTTAGGGCTGATTTCGTCGTGGTGAACGGCGAAAACGCTACAGCAGGTGCCGGGCTTTCGGGCGATCATGCAAAGGCGATGCTGGACAGCGGCGTGGATGTGCTGACGCTTGGGGATCATGCCTTCGATCAAAAGGACATGCTGACCTTTATCGAACGGGAGCGGCGAATTATTCGCCCTGTGAATTTTGCTAAGCAAGCCCCTGGGGTCGGCTCGCGGGTGTTTGATGCGCCGGGCGGACGAAAGGTGTTGGTAGCGCAGGTGCTGGGGCAAGTCTTTATGAAACGCGCCTTTGACGACCCTTTTTCCGCCGTCGACAATATTTTGCGCACCCATCCTTTGGGTGGGATGGTGCAGGCAATTGTTCTGGACGTTCATTGCGAAGCGACCAGCGAAAAGATGGCTATGGGGCACTTTTGCGACGGCCGTGCAAGCATGGTTGTGGGGTCGCACACGCATGTGCCAACGGCTGATGCGCAAATCCTGCCGAGCGGAACTGCGTTCCAGGCGGATGCCGGAATGTGCGGCGACTACAATTCGGTCATCGGCATGGACAAGGCCGAGCCTATGCGCCGCTTTGTCACCGGCATGGGCAAGGGGCGGTTTGAACCTGCAAACGGTGAGGCCACCTTGTCGGGGCTTTTCGTGGTGACGGATGACCGCACCGGTAAGGCAACGACCGTGCAGATGATCCGCGATGGCGGGCGCTTGCAGGCGTCCGGGCCGGAGTGAAGGACCGCCTTTTTCTGATTTTCTGTCTGGCCGTTATGGGGGCGGGCTGGGGCGCGACCCAGCCTTTGGCCAAGATCGCGGTCAGCGAAAGCTATCGCCATATCGGACTGGTTTTCTGGCAATTGGCAATCGGTGCGATTGTCATGGGCGTGATCCAAACGATGCGCGGCAGGCGGCTGACTATTTCGCGGCCGGCGCTACAAATATACGTCCTGATTGCGATGATCGGAACGATTCTACCTAATTCTGCGTCTTATGAGGCCGCGCGGCATTTGCCTGCCGGCGTGGTGTCGATCTTGCTGTCGCTGGTGCCTTTGTTCGCATTTCCATTCGCGATTCTTATGGGCAACGAGCGCTTTCAATGGGTGCGCTTTGGTGGCCTGGCCCTTGGGTTATGTGGCGTGCTGTTAATTGTTGGCCCAGAGACGAGCCTTCCAGAGCGCGCGATGATCGTCTTCATTCCGATCGCGCTGATCGCACCGTTGTTTTACGGCCTTGAAGGCAATGTGGTCGCGCGGTGGGGGACCGCCGGTCTGGACCCGGTTGAAGTTCTTTACGGGGCTTCGGTCGTTGGGGCGTTGATCGCGCTGCCGGTGGCGGTGGTTTCGGGCCAGTTCATTGATCCGCGCCCCCCCTGGGGGCAGCCTGATTTTGCGTTGATGATCTCGTCGATAATCCATGTCTTGGTCTATACGGCCTATGTTTGGATGGTGGGCCGAGCCGGACCGGTATTCGCGGTGCAGGTGAGTTACCTCGTCACCGGTTTCGGGGTTGGCTGGGCCATGCTTATTCTCGAAGAGAGCTATTCCGTTTGGGTCTGGGGCGCGATGGGCGTCATTCTGACGGGTGTGTTCCTTGTTCAGCCGAGCCCGCGCGCCGCGCTTGTGGAGTTGGGCGAAAGAGGCAACACTTGACGTGTTATGACACCGATTTTTGACTTTTCACCTGATGTCGCGGCCTTCCTTGCGTTGGCGGTCGTCGGCACCATGTTCCTGATGTTTCTGTGGGAGCGCTGGACGGCTGAAGTCGTGGCCATCGGCGGCGTCGCCTTGATGTTGGTCCTTGGGCTTTTACCATATGAAAAAGGGCTTGAGGTCCTGTCGAACCCGGCGCCCTGGACGATTGCCGCCATGTTCATCGTGATGGGGGCTTTGGTGCGCACAGGGGCCTTGAGTTGGTTCACAAGCCAGGTGGAACGGCAGGCAGGCGTGCGGCCGGGGGCGGCTTTGGCAGGCTTGATGGGGTTCGTCGTTTTATCGTCTGCCGTGGTGTCGAACACGCCCGTTGTGGTCGTGATGATCCCGGTATTTGTGCAATTATCTTCAAAGCTGGGGATGTCAGCGTCGAAATTATTGATCCCTTTGTCATATGGCGCAATTTTGGGCGGAACGCTGACGCTTTTGGGAACCTCGACCAACTTGCTGGTCGACGGCGTGGCGCGCGCCCAGGGTTTGGAAGCATTTACGATCTTTGAGGTCACACCATTGGCCATCGTTTTGGTGGCGTGGGGGATGATCTACCTGCGGTATATAGCGCCGAGATTGCTGCCGGATCGAGACTCGATGGCGACCATTTTGTCGGACCGATCGAAGATGAAGTTTTTCACTGAGGTGGCCATTCCGGAAGGCAGCGATCTGATTGGGCAAGGTGTGCGCGACATTGATCTGTTCAAGCGGGATGGTGTGCGGTTGATTGATGTGTTGCGTGGTGATGCATCGCTTCGGCGCAACCTTGATGGGGTTGATTTGGCACTGGGTGACCGCGTTGTGTTGCGCACTCCTATGGCGGAAGCGCTGGGGTTGCAGCAATCGAAAGAGCTGCGGACCGTTGATAAGCTTGGATCGGTTGAGACGACGACTGTGGAGGTTCTGATCACTCCTGGATGCCGCATGGTTGGGCGATCCCTAGGCGGGCTTCGCCTTCGGCGTCGGTATGGTGTTTATACGCTGGCGGTGCATCGGCGTTCGCAGAACATCGGACGTCGGTTGGACGATCTGGTGGTGCGGGTCGGCGACACACTTTTGCTTGAGGGCGCGCCGGCGGACATTCAACGGGTAGCGGCCGATATGAAGCTGGCAGATGTGAGCCATCCCACAGAGCGGGCGTATCGGCGAAAACTGGCGCCGGTGGCTGTGGTTGCTTTGCTGGGGATTGTGGTGTTGGCGGCGTTTGGGATCGCGCCGATCTTCCTGTTGGCGATCCTGGCGGTGGCTGTTGTGTTGTTGTCGGGTTGCGTCGACGCCGAAGAAGCGTTCGAGATGATCGATGGGCGGCTATTGGCGCTTATTTTTGCGATGTTGGCCATTGGGGCCGCATTGGAGGCGACGGGAGCGATCGCGCTGATTGTGGATGCCATCGCACCGGGTTTAGGCGCTTTGCCGCCCTGGGCGATTGTCTGGGCGGTCTATTTGCTGACGTCGGTGTTGACGGAGCTTATAACCAACAATGCGGTGGCTGTTGTCGTGACACCGATTGCTATTGGATTGGCAGGCGCGCTGGGCATCGACCCAAGGCCTTTGGTTATCGCGGTGATGGTGGCGGCTTCGGCGGCGTTTGCAACGCCGATCGGATATCAGACCAATATGCTGGTTTATGGCCCGGGTGGCTATACGTTCAGCGATTTCCTGAAGGTTGGGGTGCCGTTGAACCTGAGTATTGGGCTGTTGGCGTCGTTCCTGATCCCGGTGATCTGGCCGCTTTGAAGCGGCCAGAAGAGGTGTCGGATTTGCTTTCGACTTCTGCCGCAGCGGCCGCCTTGGTGGCGCGCTTTTCCAGCTTGTTGGCCTTTTTAGCGGCGGTCTTCGCTTTCTTAGCGACCTTGCCGGCCGCTGCACTCACAGTTTCAGCGCGCTTGGAGGCCTTTTGTGCGGCATTGGAGGCTTTCTTGGCAGCCTGCAGACGCTTTTCGGTCGGCTTTTGCCGCGCTCGACTTTGCGGCGGCCTTGCGATCTGCGCGATCATCACGCGCGCAGGATTTTTGAGATTGGAATACCGAACAGTCGGCAGAATTTGCGGTCGCGGGCGTGGGCTTGGTAACACCAATGGTTGCTATGGCAAGAAAAGCGGCTGCAAGAAGGTGGGTCACTTTCATTTCATTTACTTGTTAAAAGAAGGTAACTGTTTGACTTAACAAACTGTTTACATGCGTGATTTAGCGAATTTTAGACTAGTTTGTGATGATTTGAGTGCTTTTTGGTGAGCTGGACCTTCGCGTGGCCTCGGACTTGAGGTCCGTTTGGTGCGCGACTAGAAGGGGCGGAACGCTATAATTCGGGAGAAGTGGCATGGCAGGTCATTCAAAATGGGCAAACATCCAGCACCGCAAAGGTCGCCAGGACGCGGTACGCTCAAAGTTGTTTTCCAAGCTTTCGAAGGAAATTACCGTGGCCGCCAAGATGGGCGACCCGGACCCGGAGAAGAACCCACGGCTTCGGATGGCAGTAAAAGAAGCAAAATCAAGCTCGGTCCCCAAGGACGTTATTGATCGCGCCATTTCCAAAAGCCAGGCCGGCGATGGGGATGAGTATGAAGAAATCCGTTACGAAGGCTATGGCCCAAGTGGGGTTGCGGTGATTGTTGAAGCAATGACCGATAACCGAAACCGGACAGCTTCGACCGTGCGCTCGACCTTTGGCAAACACGGCGGCAACCTTGGCGAGACGGGCTCAGTCGGGTTCATGTTTGAGCGCAAGGGCGAGATCGTTTATCCGGGCGATATTGGCGACGAAGATATGGTGATGATGGCGGCAATCGAGGCTGGTGCCGAGGACGTTGAAAGTGCGGACGAGGGGCATACGATTTATTGCGCCGATACCGATTTGAACGAGGTGTCGACGGCGCTTGAGATCGAATTGGGCGAGGCGGAATCGACTAAGCTGATCTGGAAGCCAACCACGACGACCGAGCTTGACCTTGAAGGCGCGCAGAAGTTGTTCCGTCTGATCGAGGTTCTGGAAGACGACGATGACATTCAGCGTGTGACGGCGAACTTCGACATATCCGACGAGGTTATGGAACAACTTTAGGACGCATTCGGGTTTGGGGCTTTGCCGTGCGTCCCTTTGGACCTCACCCCAGGTATTTCTAAAAGGATGAAGCTTTTGATGCGGCTATGAGGTGGCGTCTGGCGGCTTTTTTGACGTTTTCTGTGAGAGGGGCGAGGGCCCCTTTGCCGATGCGGCTGGTTTGCCAGTAAAGAGCCGTGTCGTGGGGCAGGTCGGGATGGAGCGTAACAAGGTCTCCACGTTGGATTGCGTCGCGCACCAGTAATTCGGGGTTAAGGCCCCACCCGATGCCCAAGATTGCAGCTTCGACGAAACCGCGGGTTGAGGGCAGGTAGTGTGCGGTGAGGGTGATGTCTTTACCGGTTGCCCGGCGTGCCCATGTTTTTTGCAACCTGTCCTTTTCATTGAAAGCGAGGGCCGGGGCTTTTGCGAGGCTCTTGGGCGTGATGCCGTCTTTCAGGTGAGTTGCGACAAATTCAGGGCTGGCGGTGGCGAGGTAGCGCAGCGCCCCTAAGGGCATCACGTCCGCGCCTTGCACCGGCTCGGCGCGGGTCGTCACGGCGGCAGCGACCTCGCCACTTCGCAAGAGGTCAGCTGAATGATCCTGATCCTCGGCGCGAATTTGAAAGCGTCGATCCGAGTGTCCGCGCAAGGCTGGCAGAAACCAAGTATCGAGGCTGTCCGCATTCACAGCGAGGCACAAAGTGAGCATGTGGTCGCGTCCAAGATCGGTATCAAGTTCGGCGTCCAGACGGGCAAGCGCGTCCGCATGTGCCACAAGGCGGGCACCGGTTGCAGTGGCCTCAAGAGGGGTGCCGCGTTTCAGAACCGGGGAGCCGACTCGGTCTTCAAGGGCGCGGATGCGTTGCGAAATCGCCGATTGCGTCACCGCCAGATGATCGGCGGCAGCCTCGAAGCTTCCGGTTCTCATGATCGCAGAAAGCGCCGCGAGTTGGGGATGTTCAAACATTAGAAAAACTTATCTATAGTTGTTTTCTTTAATTTGCATGATGATGTGATGCGTGGTCAATGGCCATTGCTGCACCACGGGAATTCGCAAAATGACAGCGGTACTATCAGGTTTTGCACTTGGGATTTCATTGATCCTTGCGATCGGAGCGCAGAATGCATTCGTTTTGCGCCAGGGGGTCCGTGGAGAACACGTTGGCGTGGTTGTTGCGGTCTGCGTTATCTCGGATGCTATTTTAATTATTGCCGGTGTGGCCGGGTTTGGCGCATTGACCGAGGCGATGCCGGTCTTTGAGACCCTTCTGCGTTGGGGGGGCGCAGCGTTTTTGCTGGCCTACGGCGCTTGGGCTTTTTGGCGCGCCTTTTCTTCCATGGACGCTTTGGATGCGGGCAAAGACAGGGATCAGGGACGGCGCGCAGCAATCGCTACGGTCTTGGCGCTTACGTGGCTCAATCCGCATGTCTATCTTGATACGGTGGTCT
>NZ_JBVCWP010000021.1:0-30345 GCF_057460485.1 Boseongicola sp. | reverse complement strand
GCAAACGTTCCCAGAAGCCCTACCAGGATCAAGGCCGTGGTCACCGCAAGCCAGGGCCCGAAAGCAAAGCCCAGCACGCCGAACGCAAGCACTTTCAGTCCATGCTGCACCGTCATCAGCGTCGCATGCGTAGCGACATGCGTGTGGCGTGGAAGGCTGTGGGACTTGGTATAGGACGCCACGAACAATCCAGTGGCTCCGAAAAACATCGTGAGGAAACTGGAAATGAAGCCGGTCAGAACCGGCCAGCGGCTGAACCACTTTGGCGCGCGCGTCAGCACCGTATAGATGACAAAAATGCCAATACCGATCTGCACATATTGGGGCGCCAATTCCACAACCACCGCACCACCAATGGCCGCTCCGATCACCGACCCCGCGGCAAACCAAGGCAGAGCGGGCCAATAGATCGACCGCCACAAAAGAGCCATCCGACCGGCGTTGGAACCAACCTGCACTACTCCATGCACCGCAATAAGGGCTGCGGGGGGCAAAAGGCTTGCCATGATCGCCAACAGCAAAGCCCCACCCCCGATCCCGAAGGCCGCTGTGATGAAAGAACTGGCAAAACTCGCACCAAGAATGGCCAAAAATGCAGGCTCTGACAGGCCCGCAGGCAAAAGCTCTAGCATGGAGCCGCTTTCGACCATGCCAGCCCGATCCTTGCGTGCATTCCTTGGCGGATCAGGACAGTCATGAAGGACCAAACCAGATGAAACCGACCTGCGATTTTTTTGACGAACACGGCGTCGCCGAAACCGTCAAGACCTTCGAGGTCAACAGCCGCGTCAAGGAACGGGCCAAGACGTCCGGCGAGGGCCGTGTGATCGTCGTTGATGGCAGCGGGTCGCTGCGTCGCGCGCTTTGCGGCGATATTATTGCCGCCGAGGCGACGGCGAACGGTTGGGCGGGTCTCGTCATTTGGGGCGCCGTGCGGGATGTGGAACAGCTTGGCGCAACAAACATCGGCACTATGGCACTGGGCCAAACGCCCGCGCGATGTGTCCGGAAAGGTGAAGACGAGGTCGAAGCCGATCTGCGCCTTGATGGCGTAGCGGTCTCGTACGGCGACTACTTCGTTTCTGACGCGGAGCGGGCGCTTGTTTTTCCGCAGAACGGACCGCACCTTGACGCTAAAACCACACCCCCTCACGCCTAACCTCTCCAGACGTCGGGATTGATCATGTGGATTGGAGCACCTGTCGCGTAAGCATTTATTTGATCATAGATATCAGAGAATTGGACGTTTAGCTCGTCTTCGGTGACATAGCCAATATGAGGCGTCACTATCACGTTGGGATGGCGCAAAAGCGGATCGGTTGTATCAGTCAGGGGCTCGGTGTCGAACACATCCAGCGCCATCCGTCCGGGACGTCCGGTCTTTAATGCGGCCAGCAAGGCACCCGGTGCAACCAAGCCTGACCGCGAGGTGTTGATGAAGCTGGCCGTTGGCTTCATTGCCTCCAAATCCGCCTTGGTGATTATGCTGCGCGTTGTCGGCTTAAGGCGCACGTGAAGGCTCACAAAATCGCTTTCGTCAAAGAATGCCTCTCGGCTTTCCGCAACGGTTTCGCCAGCTTGCGCTGCACGCGCGCGCCCTTCAGTGGAAGCCCACCACACAACCTCCATCCCAAAAGCACGCG
The DNA here is from genome assembly GCF_057460485.1 of Boseongicola sp. Classification (NCBI taxonomy): domain Bacteria; kingdom Pseudomonadati; phylum Pseudomonadota; class Alphaproteobacteria; order Rhodobacterales; family Paracoccaceae; genus Boseongicola; species Boseongicola sp. Next base: position 28,702 of record NZ_JBVCWP010000021.1, on the reverse strand, counting down.
CATAGATCGCAACCTGTTTGGCGATGCGTCCATATCCATAAAGTCCGATCCTGCGTCCAGAGAGCGTTTGTCCAGGTGCTAATTGCCAGCGCCCGCTCTGCATCGACGCCATTTGCTGAGGAAGCTGACGCGCGGAAGCCAAAATCAACGCGAAGGTCATTTCGGCGGCGGCGGTAGACGGCGCACCAGCGTGCATGTTGGAGGACAATAGGACACCGTTGGCGCTACAGGCTTCGACGTCGACATGCGGATAGACGCTGCGTTGACTGATAAGTTTGAGGTTGGGCAATCCGTCCAGAAGCGCCGCCTGAACAGGCGTTCGCTCACGGAAGAGAACCAGCGCTTCAGCCTCGGCAAGCCGCTTCGCGAGAACATCCACATCCTCCATATGATCGTTCCAAACCGTGACGTCATGCCCAGCGAGCTTGTCAAAGCTAGGCAAGGTGCGAAGCGTGTCGAACCAATCGTCGAGAATGTGAACTTTCATCGACTTTCCACGCCGACCATGGCAGCCGCACTCCGTGGTGTCGGAAGGAAAATATTCGTCCCAAGCGCGTCGATGGCGAGGCCAGCCTGACTGCGCTGCGCGAGATGATAATTGAACTGCGCACCGCAGCCATAAATCGGCGTTGGGTATTGGCCGATCGCTTCTGCAAGACCAAGACGCACCTTCTCAAGTGCCTGCTTGGCCTCGCTCAAGGCAGTATCAATTTCTGGGGTCATCGGGATCTCCCTTATCATTGTATACCACAGCGTACCTAATTTGACTTGCTTGTCGATGATGACTTCGGCGGATGCGCTCTGCGAATAACCGGTGAAGCAACTTGGTCCGAAATCGGCACATCCCACACTGCCGCCCCTCCAGATTTCGCAAAATCGTCGATGAGACCGGGAAGTAACGCGAGATCGGCTATGCGCTCGCCTGCCAACCCAAACCCGCGCGCGATGGCAGCCAAATCGGTGCGGCCGAACACGGCGCCCTGATCCGAGATACCTTCTGCGCGCAGTTTGTGGATCTCAGACCCATAAGCACCGTCGTTCAGGACGATGATCAGGATGTTCATTCCATGGCGGCGGATTGTCTCAAGCTCTTGAATATGCATCAAAAGGCTGCCGTCACCGTCGAACAGAACAATCGTGTCATCGGGTCGCGCTGCCGCGACGCCCATTGCAAATGAAATACCATTCCCGATGGCGCCGAACTCTCGGATCGTCAGAAAATGGGTCTGTGGACGAGACGGCATTTGCGCGAAATAGAAGGAACAATGCCCCGACGAGTTCACCAACTGCCAATCGGCGGGCAGATGCGCCTCAAAAACTGCAACAACATCGCGCGGGTCGTGCACTCCGTCTTCTGATGGAAACACCGCGCTGTCTGCTGGGGCGGTTGCGATGCGTTCTGAAAGCGCAGGCGTTCGCCACGATTTTGAGCGTTCAGGGACCATCCCAAGCAAGGCCTCAACCCCAAGCCGCGCGTCGGCACGCAGATGCGCCTGCGCGGCCACACGCCCCTGGCTGATCGCAAGTGGATCAACATCGATCTGCAACAGCTCGGCGCCCGGCCAAAGCTTTCCACCGTCCGAATTGTGATGTGCCAATGACGAACCGACGCCAATAATCAGGTCGGCCTCGCCAAGACAATCTCGTGCGGTTTCCGTCGAAAACCCGCCAGCAATACCAATGCTGAACCGCGCGTCGTGAAACAGCCCGCGCGCCGGAAGCGTTGTGGCAAGAAGCGCGTCGCACCGCTCGGCCAAAGCCCGGCAGGCCGCACCCGCATCCGCCTCGACCGCGCCGAGCCCTGCCATGACGACGATACGCTTTGACGCCGCGATCATAGCAGCTGCGCGGGGCAAATCATCAGGGTTCGGTGGGATTGGCGACGCAACCGGGGCAAGATCACGCGAGGGCGTTGGAAGTTCCGCGCCCGACCAGTCGAGGTTCTGCAAATCAAACGGAACGCCCAGGACGACAGGTCGACGCTCGCGGCCCGCCTGTGTGAAGGCATCCCGGATCGCCGTCGGCATCAGGTTAGGAGAATGAAGCGGCTGGTAGGCCGCACCAGTCGCCGTGACGAACGGTGCCTGATCAATGGCCTGATTATACCACGCAGACTTCAGCGGTGCTTCCCCGGCCAATACGACAAGGGGCAGTTTCGCGCGAACTGCCGCAGGTAGCGCGGTCATCAACTGCGTCAGGCCGGGACCACAAGTCACGGTTGCCACGCCTGTTTCACCACTTTTGCGCGCATAGGCCATGGCGGCAGCAACGGCGCAGTGTTCATGACGAACGTAGACCATTTTGCATCCGCCTTCCGCCAGACGCGTGGCGAAGTTCATGTTGGCATCGCCCAAAAGCGCAAAGCAGGTGCCGACACCCTCACGAAGGAAGGTTTCGGCAAGCGCATCGAACAGTTTCCGGTGATCGCCCGTCATGTTTTCTAGCCCTCCTGCGCCACCATCACTTCGCCCCGCGCAATAAGACGCGCGGTGCGGACAACTCCAGCCGAGCGAAAATTCAACGTCTCACCGTCGCGGGAGAAATCAACGGTGACTTCCATTTCGCCCATGGGATGTTCGATGCGCACGACCTCGGGGCCGGACACCACAGCGCGCGCGATGCCATCTGCAACGGTGCCCGACGCCAAAGCGCATGCGGCAAGGCACTGTGAGCCTGTGACGGCCAATGTGGGATGGGCTTTCCACGGCATGAAATAGCGCGCCGCAAAATGCCCGCCGTTTTGAGCGCGGGCAATCAGTCCGATTTTCGGCGTGACAGATTTCGTGACATCTCCAAGCCCCATGCGCTTTCCAGCCTCAAGGCGGATCGTCTCCATGCGCTTGAAAAGGCTGGTATTGGCGCCCAACTCGGCCAGCGTTTCATACCCCGTCAGCCCAAAATCCTCTGCACGGGCGATCATCATCGGCATCGCCACATCAATGCAGCTCACCTCAATGCCGTCTATGACATCCTTCGTCTGTCCGGTCGGAAACATCACGCCGCATTTGGATCCGACAACCTCCAGGAAGTTCAAAGCAATAGGGGCCGCTGTGCCCGGCACACCGTCAATTGCAACATCACCAGCGTAACTGACCTTTCCGCCCGGAGTTTGGATAACGGCCTCGACCAAAGCGCCGGTATTTACGGCCCGGATGCGAACAGTTGTCGTCTCTCCACCGACCGGTACGAGCCCTTTTTCAATAGCCGCCGGGCCGACGCCAACAAGGATATTGCCACAGGTTGGCCCATAATCGACCATACGTTCAGTTACCGAAACCTGCCCAAAGAAATAGTCAACATCGACACCCTCTTCAGCCGATGGACTAAGCATTGCGACCTTAGTCGTCACTTCATCGCCACCGCCAATCCCGTCGATATTCCGCGGGTTTCCGGCACCGATAACCTCGACCAGTATATCCGATAACGCGTCCAAATCCTCGGGCAAATCTGCACGATTGAAATAGGGTCCGCGCGAGGTTCCACCGCGCATGAAATGGTAGGGAATTGGACGTTGGCTCATGCCACCTCTCTTTCAATGTGAGAAATAATCGCGCGCGTCATGACATCTGTCCCTGCGGACCCACCGAGGTCCGTGGTTCTGGTAGCCGGGTCGCAAAGCGCGGCATTCAGCGCGGATCGGATAAAGCGTGCGGGGGCCGCGTGACCTAAATGATCGAGCAGCATGACGACCGACCCGATCAAAGACGCCGGATTGGCCCGGTTTTGCCCGGCAATGTCTGGCGCCGAGCCGTGTTGGGCCTGAGCAATCGCATGGGACTTTCCATGGTTAAGTGATGCGGCAAGGCCCAGCCCTCCGGCCAATTCAGAGGCCAGATCGGACAGAATATCGCCATACATGTTCGTCGCGATCACAACATCGAAGCGCGTGGGATCGCGGACCATCAAGGCTGCTGCCGCGTCGATCAAAAGCTCTTCGGTCTTGATCTCGGGGAAGTCTGCAGCGACCTCGCGCACCGTCTCAAGGAACAAACCATCGCTTAGCCGCAAAACGTTCGCTTTATGGATGACGGCAACACGTTTGGCCCCGCGACGACGTGCCAGCGCATATCCCGCCTCGGCAATCGCGCGCGAATTTGCTGCAGTGATGCGGCGCATCGAAAGGGCAACGCCCGGCACTGGCATAAACTCGGCGGGCCCGCTTTCCATATTACGATCGGCATAAAACCCTTCAAGGTTCTCACGCACTATTACCATGTTGACGTCATGACCTGTGGGTGTTGGCACCGCTTTGTGACTGGTCGCGGGGCGGATGTTCGCGAAAAGCTGAAGCTCTTTGCGCAAGACACCCGAAGGGTTGCGACCGCCCTCCTCCACTGAAGGATAAGCATTGTGCGAGACCGGACCAAGGATCACGCCATCTGCCTGTCGCGCCTTCGCGATCACAGTGTCAGGAATGGTGATACCTTCGCTTTCAAGCGCTACGAACCCGATATCGGCGGGTTCAATATCGATCAAAGTCCCGCTTTTCGCACAGGCGGCACTCAGCACCGAAACCGTGGCGGCCATGATTTCCGGGCCAATCCCGTCACCAGCAAGAGCCAACAGGTGAAGGCTCATGTCAGGGGCCACGGCAGTTTCACAAAGTCCTGCAAAAGCCCCGGTGGGAAGTCGCGGCCAAGCGTGCCCCCAAGAAATACCAGAACCGCGATACCAATCACCGTAAGGATAACGGCACGGGTCCAGGAAACTCCTGCCCTAATACGCAGGAACGACACGAGGAACACTGTCAGAGCAAGCACAAAGCCAACCAATGCGGACAGCCCTAACAGGAAGGCAAACCACCCAAGCGTGCTCCAAAGCCCGTGGGGTGCCTCGGCATCTTCGCCACCGGATTCAAGGTCCGCAAAGACCGGCGATGTCTCCGGCTGGCGCATCATAGAAACGACCAGCGCAGCACAGGCAATCAGCGTCACGATCCCCACTGTGACCGGAAAAATTTTGTCGCGTAGAACGTTGATTGTGGAGGCGTCATAAACGGCAATGGCCACATAAGCGGTGACGGCCAAAAGGAAGATCAGCGGCGCGCGCTTTGACCCTGTGGGTGGATTGCTGTCGCCCAAAATCTGTTTGCCCTGACGTAACCCGATCACTACCGAGATGACCAACAGGATCAGGATGCCAATAGTAACGGGCGAGAAGATATACTCCATGCCCTGCCAAAAATCGCGGCGGAACTGAATGCGACTGATCTGAACTGCCTGGTTGGCAAAGCTTTCGGCCTGGCTCGACAGCACAAACCCGATAAGAAAAGCGGGCCGCGACCACTCGAAACGGCGCAGGAGGATGCCAAGGCAACCGATCATCAGCAGCATGGCAAGGTCGGCCAGAGACTGGCTTGACTGGAATGCCGCGAACGCGATGAGCATAAACAAGAAGGGGGCGACAAGCGTGAAGCGGATCGTGGTAATTTTGGCGATCTGCCCCGAAAGCAGAATGCAAAGGCCTGCGCCAAAGATGTTTGCCAAGGCCAGTGACCAAACAATCGTGTAGGTGATGTCAAGGTTGTGCCGCACCATGTGCGGCCCAGGATCGTACCCTAAAAGCGCAAGTCCTCCGAGGAAGACCGCCATCGAACCAGACCCCGGGATGCCGAAGATCAGCGTTGGAACAAGGCCGCCTCCCTCTTTGGCATTGTTGGAGCTTTCAGGGCCGATCACGCCGCGGATATCACCCTTTCCGAATTGCGATTTGTCTTTCGCGCTTTGCACCGTGAAGCCATAGGCGATCCAGTCCACAACAGACCCACCCAGCCCAGGAATGACGCCAACAAGAACGCCAATAAAGGCGCTGCGGACCGACAGCCAGATATTGGCCCACCAGTCGCGGATACCCTGAATCCAGCCAGAGCCAAGGCCTCCAGTGCGGGAAATCGAGCGGTCCTGACGCAAAAGAGAAACGATCTCGGGAACCGCAAAGATACCGAGACCGACGATCACCAGTTTGATCCCGTCGGTCAGGTAAGGAATGCTGTAACTTGCCATACGCAAACTGCCGGACGCATCGGATTCTCCGATTGTGCCGACCATCAATCCAAGGCCCGCCGCTGCAACGCCCTTGAGCGGTACCCGCCCTGCAAGGATCGCCACCATCGATAGTCCAAGCAAAGTGATCATCAGCATCTCGGGCGTGCCGAAGGCAAGGATCAAGGGACGCGCAATCAGGATAAAGAATGTCAGAACGATCGCGCCAAGGATGCCGCCGAAAAGCGACGATATAAACGCCGCCGACAGCGCGCGAGCGGCTTCGCCCTTTTTGGCAAGCGGAAAGCCATCAAGTACCGTCGCCTGGCTGGCTGTAGAGCCGGGGATGCCAAGCAAGACGGAAGCAAACGTGTCCGAGGTCGGCACGACCGCGATAAGGCCCACCATAAGAGCCAGACCCGAAACCGGGTCCATTCCGAAAATGAACGGCAAAACCAATGACAGGCCCGCGATACCGCCAAGGCCTGGAAAAACTCCGACAGACAAGCCGAGTAGGACGCCGAGCATCAAGAACATAATCTGCTGTGGCTGGAGGATCAGGGAAAAAGCTTCCCCGAGCGCTGGAGCCGCGGTTGCGAGAAGGTCCATGAGGCGGTGCGCCTTATATTTCAGTGTGTGTTAAAAAAAGGCCCCACCGAACCTACGGTGGGGCCTTTTAGGCGTTACTTGAGTGTGACGCCGTAGCTTTCTTCAAGCCAGTTCACCACGAAGGCGCGCGCATCCTCCGGCACCTGGGTGCCGAGCTTGAACGCTGCCGCTCCTGCGTCACGGGTCATCTGTGGATAAACTCCCAGAGTTGCTGCTGCCAGTTCGTCAAAGTCAGGGCGTGCAATCACTTCATCGAACGCCTTGGCATATGTTTCGATCAGGTCTGCCGAAGCGGTGCCTGGAAGAAACACCATCTTTTGCGCCGGGAAACCGGCGATGAAGAAGGCAACCCATGCATCCCACGAAGCGCCTTCAGTGGCACAGGCCGGTGTCGCCTCGCAAACCTCGGCGAACGTCGGGATATCAGGGAACGTCGGGTCGCGGACGATGTTTCCGGCGCCGTCCAAGGCACCCCAGGTCATCATAGGCGCCGCAAGGCCGCCTTCGATCATCGGCATCACCGACCGCAGATAAGCAGATGAGGTCTGATAATCGATGTTAGCTTCGCCACGCTCGAACATCAGACGGCCATCACCTCGACCTTCTATACCAAAAACAGGCTCGACATTCATACCAAGCATTTCCCAGGCGAGGTTGGCCACAAGGTCAAGGCGAGTTGCGCCCTGGCTGCCCCAGAGAAAATCTGTGCCCTGAAGCCCAGTCGCGTCCAGACCGTCCATCATGCTAGCCAGATCCGGCGGCAGATAAGCGACACCGCCGGTGCCGGACGCGAGGACGACGTTCCAGTCGTTATATTCATATCGAACACGCGGATCGCCAAGCAAGTAAGGGAACTGTGTGGACCCCGACGTGCCGAAAATCAAAGTACCGTCGTCTGTTGTTTGCTCCTGAAACCAGTTTGCACCCGCGGTCGAGCCTGCGCCCGGACGATAGCGGACGACAACCGTGGGGTTGCCGGGCAACGCTTCGCTGAGAAGCGGCGCATAGAAATTCGCCCAGCGCGCCGAGCCACCTGATTCCGAGAACGGGATCACGAATTCTACTGTCTTGCCGGACAGATCAACGCCGCCATGGCCGCCAGCTATTGCCGCCGTTGAGAAAGCAAGCGCCACCGTTGTTGCAAGCAAAGCCTGCGCCGAATGACGCAGTTTGGTAAAGTCAGTCATTTATTCCTCCCAGAGGCGCGTTTCTTTACCGTTTTGGCACACGCGCTATTAAGCAACGCGGGTCATTCAACCCGCTTGATAACAGTGTGTTGTCCTGCGAACCTTGCGTCAAGCTTGCAGACAAGGGCGAAGACAAGGGCGAAGACAAGAAAATGCGCATAGTTTTAATCGAAGATAACGCGAGTCTTGCGCAAGGGATCAGCTATAGATTGCAGGATGCAGGCCACGCCGTCGATATGCTGGACGATGGCAGGCACGCCAGCGACTATCTTCGCACCGATGAAGCAGACCTGGTGATCCTAGACATCAACCTGCCGGGGCGGGATGGCATAACAATCCTCAAAGAAATGCGCCAACGCGGTGACGAAAGGCCTGTGCTGTTACTCACCGCCCGTTCGGATACGATAGACCGCGTGAAGGGTTTGGATGCAGGGGCGGACGACTACCTTGTTAAGCCTTTTGAAATGGTCGAACTTGAGGCCCGCATCCGAGCAATGTCCCGCAGAAAGCCGCAGCCATTTCGCAAGACCGTTTCGCTTGGGCTTTTGGTGCTTGATCTGGATGCCCGCGAAGCCGAGGTCGGTGGCAGGCCGGAAACTATCCCACGACGCGAAATCAGCATCCTAGAAGCATTGATGCAAGCCGGGGGCCGCACCGTTCCGAAGCTGCAACTGCTGGAGCACACCTACGGCACCGGAAGCGACATCGAGGAAGTCGCGCTCGAAGCACATATCTCGCGTCTTCGCAAAAGGCTTAAGCCCCACGGTATCTCGATCAAAGTGAAACGCGGGCTCGGCTATACGATCCAACTGAATGCACCGATATGACATCTGCTTCGCTGCGCCTGCGACTGACGCTGATCATCCTTATCCCAATTCTGGCTATTGGCGTGGCGGTGTCGATCTGGCAGGTCAGCAATGCCCGCGCCACAGCCGCCGATCTGTTTGATCGAAGCTTGCTTTCCGCAGCTCTTGCTATCTCGGGGGATGTGGCGCGCACGAACGGCAACGCAATCTCGCTTGAAACCTCAGATATCCTTGCCGACACATCCGGCGGACCTGTGTTCTATCACGTATTTGCGCCTGACGGCATCTACGTCCTCGGCTATGCGACCCCCCCCGTCCCGCGCGATGTAAACCAAGGACGCGATGACGAGATCACCTACTATGACGGGCGATACCACAGCCGCGACGTGCGCGTGCTTCGGTACCGGTCGGTCATTACAGTCGATGGGATCAGCGGTGCGTTTACCTTTACGGTCTGGCAGGATGTGGCGGTGCGCAGTGCCTTCGTGCGCGATCTTGTTTTGCGGACATTTACCGTCATCGCCATTCTGATCGGTTCGGTGGCATTGGTTGTGTGGTTCGGTGTCAGTCATGGCCTGAGGCCGCTTCTCGATCTGGAAGACGCGATCTCGCGACGCAGCTCTGACGATCTAAGCCCGATCCGCCGGGCCGTTCCCCCTGAAATTCGCGGGCTGGTGACGCATCTCAACACGCTGTTTGGACAGGTGGAACGCGCGATGGATGCGCAGACGACGCTTATCTCAAACGCCGCACACCAATTGCGCAATCCCATCGCTGGTGTGCTTGCAATGGCCGAAGCCGTGCATTCCGCACCAACTTCGCAAGCCGCAAAAGAGCGATCCGCCGGACTGCTCTCTGCCGCGCGTCGCGCCAGCGATTTGGCGAACAAACTTTTGACCTTGGAACGCGTCCGCGCAGCCCCTGTCGAGGCATTTAACACCCCGGTCGAGGTCGGAACAGTGATTCGCGAGGTGATCGAGACTGTGAAAAGCGACGCCGAAAAGCGCAATGTACAGGTAACGGCTGACTTGCAGAACACTGCTATCGTGGTGATTGCAGATGGGCTGATGCTGCGCGAGGCAATCACAAACTTGGTGGACAATTCGTTGCAACACGGCGGACCGAACTTGGGTCATGTGCGCTTAAGTCTGGCACAAGAGAACGGCGTCGCGATCATTACTGTCGAAGACGATGGGAACGGCTTGCGCGCGGAAGACGTCGAGATCGTTCTGGCAAGATTCGGCCAAGCAAGCCCCGGCGAAGGCTCGGGGCTTGGCTTATCGATTGCAGAAGCGGTCGCAGAACGCCACTGTGGCACGCTGGAACTTCAGACCGAGCGTCAAGGCCTTTTGGTCCGTCTCAGCCTGCCCATGGTCGCAAAAAACGCCGCAAAACCGAGTATTGCACCAGGCAGAAATCAGCGCCCAATCGCGTAGGCCTGCATCAGCCGGGGCGTGGCGGCCGCCTTGAGCATTCCATCTGGTGCGCGCGATGCGGCCGTCAGCCGCCCGATCGCCCAAGGCTCTGACACTTCAAGTCTGTGCCCGCGCGCCCTCAAGGCTTCAAGGGTGGCGGCCGGGAAGTGCGGCTCGGCCATGAGATGACCGGGCCTTATGCCACGGGGGTAGAAACTCGCTTGCAAATGACCGGTATGAAACAGCGGACCGTCGATTGCCTCCTGCAAATTCATCCCGTGATGGATCAGCCGTAAAAGGAATGTCAGCTGCCATTGGTCTTGTTGATCGCCACCAGGTGTGCCGAAGGCGATCCGCGTACCATCGGGGCGGCGCGCCATCGACGGCGAAAGTGTCGTGCGCGGTCTGCGCCCCGGCGCCAGTGAGGTTGGCAAACCTTCGTCCAGCCAGAACATTTGAGCGCGCGTGTTAAGCGGAACGCCAAGCCCCGGAATAACCGGGTTCGATTTCAACCAGCCACCCGATGGCGTTGCAGATACCGCATTGCCCCATTGATCGACCACGTCGATATGAACCGTGTCACCGCGCTTTTCGGTCAGATGAGCCATCGTCGGCTCGCCTACACCGATCCCTTTGTCGTCAACCGCCTTACGCGCCGCACGTTTGAGGAACGCCTGTGCAAGAGCTTCATGCCCTGCAATCTCGCCGGGCCGTTGCACAAGCGAGGCCGTATCCGCAATTTGGCCACGCCGCGCCTGCCCATAGGCCGCAGACAAAAGGGTTTCGGTCGGCACATCCGACGTCAAAGGATCGCCGTAATAAGCTTCACGGTCCGCAAACCCAAGCTTCAGTGCCTCAGTGATCAAATGGACAAAGTCATCCCCTACAGGATCCAACTCCGCCAGACCATCTCCAGACAGCATCTGTAAACACTGAAGCAAAACCGGGCCTTGTGTCCACGTCCCGCACTTAAAGACGTCCCAGCCGGCATGCTCAACCGATACAGCGGGCTCGTAAGAGGCCCGCCAGCCCGCCATATCCTGGCCTGTCATCACGCCCTTTCGCCGCTCTCCTGTGGCATCCATCACGCAAGCATCACGCAAATAGGTGTCGATAGCCTCGGCAACAAAACCCTGATGAAACGCCTTTCGCGCCGCCTCAATCTGCGCCTCACGCCCGGAAACCGCCTCGGCCTCAGACACCAGACGGTCCCAGAAATCCGCCAGCATCGGATTGGCAAACAACGCGCCCGGTTCTGGCACCGCGCCACCCGGCAACCAAACAGGCGCAGATGTCGGCCATTCATCGCGAAACACATGCGCCATATCTGCAATTGTGGCGGCGACCCGCGGCAAGATCGGATGCCCATGACGCGCATAGTAAATCGCCGGAGCCATAACCTCGCGCAATGGCAACCGCCCGTGATCGCGCAGCATCAACATAAAAGCGTCAAACTGCCCCGGCACCACAGTCGCGAGTAATCCAGAGCCCGGAATTAGGTCCAGCCCCTCGCTCCGGTAGTGGTCAATGGTTGCCCCAGCCGGCGCGGTTCCCTGACCGCATACAACAGTTGGTTGATCATCACCGACAGGCCAGATCATCGCAGGCATGTCGCCAAGGGGGCCGTTCAAATGCGGCTCGACAACATTCAAAACGAACCCCGCAGCCGCTGCCGCATCTGCGGCCGAACCACCAGCTTCAAGCATTTTCATGCCCGTCGCCGAAGCAAGCCAATGGGTTGTCGTGACCATGCCGAATGTGCCGGCCAACTCTGGTCTCGTCGTAAAGGTCATTGCTCGTGCTCCTTTGGCTTTTCATCGGACCTAGCCCGCTCGGTCACCCGGAACAACCTGGCCGCGATCGGCGCGCCTGTTATGACAATAACAATGCGGGCCAAATGATGCGCAATGACAAAGCCCAGATCAGCCCCGGCCACGATCGCAAGCACAGTCATTTCTGCCTGCCCACCGGGCGCAAACGCCAGGAAGCTCTCTACGGGCGGGGCAAGACCAAGAAGGTAAGCAACTTCGGCAAAACCGGCGGCAAGGGCGGCTAGCATCAAGACAAATAAAAGGCCCGCCAGAACATCGCGGCGCAACTCTAAGAGCGTCACGCCAACATAGCCTACACCTATTCCGGTCCCGATCAGGAATTGCGCGGTAAGGATCGCTTCGGAGGGCGGTCGTGCGTGGATAAACCCGGTGAGCGACAGGAAGGCAGTGACAATCATTGGTCCCAAAATGGAGGCCCCGAAAAGCCCGATCCGCTCGCCTCCCTTCCACCCAACAAGGGCCGCCGCCGCCATCAGGGCCAACTCCTGCGCCGGGATCGTTGAGGCAGATACGCCAATCGGAATGTCGAGCGACACGCCAAACCCTTGCGTGAGAATAATCGGAGCAACCGCGACAATGATCAGCACGCGGGTGGCATGGATCAGTGACAAGGCCCGTCCATCGCCGCCCGCTTCCTTGCCAAAAATAACCATGTCCTGCAATCCGCCGGGCATGGCCGCATACCAACTTGTCACCCAGTCAAATTTATAGACGTGCCGAAAGAACGGCACACCGATCAGGCCGATGATAGCTATGTAAACGGGGATTAAAGAAACCGACGCCGCAATCTGCGGTAGACGGCCAATCAACTCGGGCGTGATCGAGGCCCCCACCGCAACACCAAGAATTGTGCGCGCCGCAACCGAGACTTGCCCAAAGCCCCGCAACGGCAAGCCTGCAAGGGCTGCAAACAGGCAGGCGAGCATCGGCCCAAAAAGAAAAGGAAGCGGCAAGCCAGTCGACCAAAATGCTACCGTCCCGGCAACGGCCAGGGTGAGGGTCAATGCGCGTTGGCGCGTGGGATGATCGCGGAACACTTCCATTTTCAAACTCTATCGGACTTATTGCATCAGCTTGTATCCAAGTGTATGCAATCTTGGAACCCCTAGCGAGTCCCCCTATGCCGATTGCAAAATCCAGCGATACCAGCCAAGGTCAGGACACCTACACGCGGCTATTGACCGACATTCGCCTTGGCATCTTGCGCCCCGGCGACAGGCTGACTGAAACCGACCTGGCCGCCCGTATTGGGATCAGTCGCACGCCTGTGCGCGAGGCGATCCGAGCGCTTGAGACGGATGGCCTCGTCACACACACACCCCGCGTCGGAGCGACTGTCAGAACGCTGGATTCAGCCGAAATCACCGAGCTTTATGAAATGCGTGGTGTGCTTGAGGGCACCGCCGCACGCTTTGCCGCACGCGCCGCTTACAAAAGTGAAACAGCAGAACTTGAGGCTATCAACTCCGAAATGCGCGGCGCCACTAGTGACGTCGAGCGTCTCTTTTTGCTAAACGCCCGGTTCCACGCGGTACTTCTGAACGCAGCCCGCAACCGGTTTCTGGTCAGCGCGATCAAGGCAATCCAGAAAACACTTCTGATCCTTGGGCCGTCAACGATGGAAGAATCTATGCGTGTCGAAAACGCCCTGGCCGAACATCAGGCGATCATCGACGCGCTGACCGAACATAACGAAGACAAAGCGGAAACCACCATGCGCATCCACATCGAAGCCGCCCATCGCGCCCGCCTCAAACAACTGCGAGGCTAAAAAATATGCGCGATCTGAGCAAAACGATCTGGGACGTGATCGTGGTGGGGGGCGGAAACGCAGGGCTTTGTGCCGCAATCGAGGCCGCAGAAACAGGCGCGCGCGTGCTGATCCTGGACAGCGCACCCAAAGCCTACCGCGGCGGTAATTCACGTCACACACGCAATTTTCGCTGCATGCATCGAGGACCACTTTCGGTTCTGACCGGGGCTTATGAAAAAGACGAATACTTCGACGACCTTATCCGTGTGACCAAAGGCAAGACCGACGAAACACTCGCGCGCATGACGATCGCCGCGTCAGAAGAATGCCTGCCTTGGATGGAAGCCCACGGCGTAGCATTCCAGAAATCTCTGTCCGGCACCCTATCGCTTAGCCGCACCAACGCTTTCTTTCTTGGCGGCGGCAAGGCGCTTGTGAACGCCTACTACAACACCGCCGAAGACCTTGGCGTCACCACCCGATACGAGGCCGAGGTCACGCATATCGTCGTCGAAGACGGCGCCTTTACCGGTTTGGACGCAATTATCGACGGCACGCCGTCCCGCATCGAGGGCCGCGCCGTCGTAATTGCTTCTGGCGGGTTTCAGGCTGATCTCGACTGGCTGGCGGATGCATGGGGGCCGTCTGCGCGCAACTTCCTGATCCGCGGCACACCCTACAATCGCGGTGTTGTCCTGCGCGATATGCTGGATCAGGGCGCCGAAAGCGTGGGCGATCCGACGCAATGCCATGCGGTCGCAATCGACGGGCGCTCGCCCAAATTTGACGGCGGCATCGTCACGCGACTGGACTGCGTGCCGTTCTCGATCGTTGTGAACAAAGACGGTGATCGCTTTTATGACGAGGGCGAAGACGTTTGGCCCAAGCGCTACGCTATCTGGGGTCGCCTTGTCGCGGGGCAACCCGAACAGGTTGCCTTCTCTGTCATCGACGCCAAAAGCATCGACAAATTCATGCCCTCGGTCTATCCGCCCGAAACTGCAAATACGATTGACGGGCTTGCCCAAAAGCTTGGCATCTCCGGCACCAAACTGCGCGAAACGGTGGATGCTTTCAACGCGGCCTGCCGCCCCGGTAACTTCATGCCGACAGAACTCGACGGCCTTGCAACCGACGGCCTCACCCCGCCGAAAACCAACTGGGCACGTCCAATAACAGACCCCCCATTTTACGGCTATTCGCTGCGCCCGGGTGTCACCTTCACCTATCTTGGTCTGAAAGTAGACGAGACGGCCCGCGTTTCCGGCACGGGAGGACCGCTTGCCAATGTCTGGGCCGCCGGGGAAATCATGGCCGGATCGATCCTTGGCGAAGGCTATCTCGCGGGCTTCGGCATGACCATTGGAACCGTCTTCGGACGCATTGCAGGGCAGGAGGCCGCCGCGCATGTCGCTTGATATCCCACAGATCCAAGACGCCACCAGTGAAGCCCGCCGGCAGATCGAGATTTGCAACGCCTGCCGCTATTGCGAAGGGTATTGTTCGGTCTTTCCAGCCATCACACGCGAGCGTGCCTTTGGGGACGGCGACATTACGCAACTGGCCAACCTCTGCCACAACTGCCGGGGCTGCTACTACGCCTGCCAATACACCGAACCGCATGAATTTGCGCTAAACTTGCCCGCCGCATTGGCGGAAGTGCGTGTCGAAAGTTGGACGCGTTTTGCCTGGCCTGGGCGATTTTCGCGTGTTTTCCAGCAAAATGGCGTGGCTCTTGCCCTTGCCTTGGCCCTCAGTATTGCGGCTCTCTTTTGGGCCCTAACGGCGCTTCGACCAGAAAGCGGCCAGGGATTTTACGCCTTCCTGTCGCATGCCGCGATGGTTGCTATCTTTGTGCCCGCGTTTGTCTTCCCGATTGCTGTCATTGCTATCGGCTTAAAGCGCTACTGGCGCGAGGCAGGTGGCACAGCGATCACGATGGCGCATCTGAAGTCTGCCTTCGGCGACGCCGCGCGTATGAAGAACCTCTCCGGCGGGGCGGCCGACGGCTGCAACTTTGAAAAGACAGACCGCTACTCCCACGCGCGCCGCCACGCCCACCACGCGGTGATGTATGGGTTCTTGCTGTGCCTCGCCTCAACCTCAAGCGGCACGGTCCTTCACTATGTGTTCGATATGCCCGCGCCATACGGACTTTTCAGCCTGCCAAAGCTGCTTGGGATCCCCGGCGGTTTCCTTTTGACAATCGGAGCCGCATCCCTTGCATGGCTCAAAATCAAGGCCGATCCTTCTCTCGGCGCACCATCCGTATGGGGCGGGGAAATGGCCTTCGTTTTCCTTCTCGGCGCAACCGGGGCCACGGGTCTCGCGCTTTACGCCGCAACAGGAACTGCTCTGGTCAGCCCGCTGCTGGCGCTGCACCTTGGAACCGTGCTGGCGTTCTTTCTGACGACGCCCTACTCGAAAATGGTGCATGGCTTTTATCGCCTTGCCGCCCTCGTGCGCGATGCGCAACTGAGGGGCTGAACCGGCGCTCAAGTCTCGTCGGCACTTCGCGAGCTGACCCCGAGCGCTTGCAGGTACGCTTGGGAAAACCAACGATGATCAGGCGCACTGTCCGCCGGTAAAGCAACGCCAGAGCCGGACAAGACACGCTGCCAGTCTGCCGTCGCAGCCGCCATTCCATTCGGCAGACCAAGATCGGTCAGCATCTTTGCGACTTCATCCATCTCCGCTGCCCGGCGCTTGCCGTGAACAAGCGTTCGCTCAAAATTATAAGCCGCGCGCTCAGGCACATCGATCCAGGGATGCCCAGATTTCAGCGACGGAAACACCTCGTCCTCGACACCGGCAGCGGTTGCCGCAAGCACGCATTCGGCCGTCAAAGCCTCCATGCCCTTAACCATAATCGAACGCACCATCTTGATCGACGAGGCCCGCCCGACCTGATCACCCATCACCCGGACATGCATCGGCAACCCTTGCAAAATCGGTGCCAATTCTGCGGCGTCTGGCCCCGAAATCAAACAGGGCACCAAATTGCGCTTGGGGTAAACCGGCGCCATCACGGCGACATCCAGATAGCGTCCGCCTTGCGCCCGCACGATCCCATTTGCGCGCAGCTTTGATTGTGGCGCGCAACTGTTGAGATCGCACCAGACCGCGCCGTCTTCCATAAACGCCGCGTAACCATCCGCTGCCGCCACAGCTTGGTCGGCCGTCACCGTGCAGAATATCAGGTCCGCACCGTCCAGCGCTTCTGTCGCGGTCCCGCACAACCTGACCCCCAGCTCCTTGGCGCGAGATCGGATCTCCCCAGCGGTCTTGGGATCATCCGATTTGATGTCATAAGTGCGGATCGCCTCCACCATCGCGCCGCCCCACCCGGAAATGAAAGCCCCCGCAGCCTCGCCCAATCCAATAAAAGCTATCCGCATTGCCAACCCTGCCTATATATTTCCACGTCATACATGTGCTGCGATGAACGCCGCCGCTCGCGCATGCGCAAGCTTAGCCGCCTCTTCCAGGTAGGCCGCCGGGCGGTGCTCATTGGCAAAGGCGTGATCTGCGCCCGCATATGTGTGGACCTCCATATCGGGGAAAAAAGTTCGGGCGGCGTTGAGCATCTCAGGTGGAACATGGGCGTCTTCGCTTCCCCAATGCCCCTGCACCGGCGCCTTCAATGGAGCAATCTGATAGGCATCAAGTCGCGTGCCATAAAACGACACCGCACAGGCAATATCCAGAACCTGCGCCGCACGGATCGCAAGGCCGCCGCCCCAGCAATAGCCAATTATGGCAACGCGTCCGCTCGATTTCAACGCCTCAACAGCTGCATCAACGTCGATCATTGTCTGATCAAGACTTGAGGATAACATCAGGCTACGCCCACGGGGCGCCTCGTCAAAAGGGATGACCGCCCCTTTTTGGTGTCGGTCAAACAGCGCCGGAATGGCGACGTCATAGCCAAGCGCCGCATAACGATCGGCGACATCCTTTAGCTGGTCCGTCACACCGAAAATCTCTTGCAGGATCACGATCCCACCCTTGCGCGCGCTCTTCGCATCCACCATCCAGCACTCAAGCCGATGGCCATCCGCTGCCGTCAATTCGATCATCATGTGTATTTCTCCCAATGCAGTCGCGCGCCAGATGCACACTCGGCAGGCCACAGATCACGTCTCATTCAACGGCCTCCTTGCCCTTCACCGCTTTATCCGTCGGGAATACCACGCCGTCCATCAAATTGCGCGCTGTTCGAAGCACTTCAGCCCGCACAATCGAGCCACCTTCAACGTGAAAAACCGCAGTCATCTCGCCCGTCAAATACTCGACAGAAAGCGCCTTTGCGGCTCCCTTCGGGATGACCGCCAGATCACGCCTAACCGCCCCCGGCGTCAGACAAGCCGTTGCAACACTGACCCCGCCCAGAACACCAATCGTCTTGTGGTAACGATGTGGAATAGACGTCCGCGTCGAGATTGCACCGCCCCAATCGGTTTCCTTTGCCGCGCCGACTGGCATCCAACGAAAGGCCAGCGGCAATTTCTGCAGGTTCTGCGGGAGATCAGCCAGACAATCTAGCCGACGCGGCGCTGTTCATGATCAAATGCAAATGAAACCGCATCATCGAAATCAAGCTCGATCGTTTCTCCGACCCGTGTCCCATCCTGACCAAAAATACGCACCGTCAGCGGCTCTTTTTGATCCGTCGAAACCAAGAGATTCGTGTCCCCGCCCAAGCGTTCGACATGGATAACAGTCCCCTTGATGCGGCCCCCCGCCATGGGTCGCAAATGTTCGGGGCGGATGCCAAGCACTCCATTTTCGGGAATTGAAAGCGGAGCTTTTTTCAGAAAGTTCATCGCCGGTGATCCCAAAAAACCTGCAACAAACTGGTTCGCTGGATTGTTGTAAAGTTCCATCGGAGACCCCACCTGCTCGACCCGACCATCCCGCAGAACGACAATCTTGTCAGCAAGCGTCATCGCCTCGGTCTGATCGTGTGTCACATAGATCATCGTGGCACGAAGTGTGCGTTGCAGCTCGGCGATCTCAATGCGTGTGTTCATCCGCAACGCGGCATCCAGGTTCGAAAGTGGCTCGTCAAATAGGAATAATTTGGGTTCCCGCACAATCGCGCGCCCGATGGCCACACGTTGGCGTTGCCCACCTGAAAGGTCAGAAGGGCGGCGGTCGACGTAAGCGCCAAGATCAAGCATCTCGATGGCTTTATTGACCCTTTCTTCAATCACAGGTTTCGGTTGTTTCTCTTGCTTCAAACCAAGGGACATGTTGTCGCGCACGCTAAGGTGCGGATAAAGCGCGTAAGATTGGAAGACCATTGCGATACCGCGCTTGGCCGGCGGAACACTGTTGACCACGCTGCCGCAAATTTCGACAGTCCCGCTGCTTGCGTCTTCAAGTCCCGCTATCACGCGCAGCAACGTTGACTTGCCACAGCCCGATGGGCCGACGAAAACCACGAACTCGCCGTCCTCCACAGTCAGGTTTATATCCTTCAGAACCTCTACCGAGCCAAAGGATTTGCAGACATCTGTGAGGGCCAGCGCGGTCATTGGGAAACTCCTAAGTCTACGGGTCGACCCGTGCGAATGCTCTCATCCGCTGCCAGACAAATGGCGAGGGATTGCACTGCATCGCTCATGTGCCGTGTCAGGTCGATGTTTTCTTTGATTGCCTTGATCATGAACGCTTGCTCCGCATCGCAAAGCGCTTGGTGACCCGGTTCATCGGGCATTTCGATCAGGTGGTCTCCGGTTGGGCGATGGACAAGCAACCCGCCAACCTTCGTATGGCCGTCGACGTCGTCCGACGCGCCTTTGTTGCCGTCGGTGATGGACACGGACCCATTGGGCGACACGACATCCTTTACGAAAAAGGCGGTCTCGGACATCATCGGTCCCCAGCCTGCCTCGTACCATCCGACCGAACCGTCTTCGAACCAGACCTGCAGCTGGCCATAGTTATACATATCCGGCGCAATCTCATCTGAAAGACGCAGGCCCATGCCGCTGACGCGAACCGGTTTGGCGTCAGTAATCTGGCACATCACGTCGACGTAATGCACGCCGCAATCGACAAGCGGGCTGGTGGTTTGCATCAACGCCTTATGCGTTTCCCAAGTCGGGCCGTCCGACTGCTGATTAAGGTTCATGCGAAACACATACGGCCCCCCCAGATCGCGAGCCTCACTGATAAGTCGCTGCCAACTTGGGTGATGGCGCAGGATATAGCCGACGGCCAATTTGCGGTTCAGCCGCTGCGCTGTCGCAACGACATGCTCGGCGTCCGCAACGGTTGTCGCCAGTGGTTTTTCGATAAAAACGTCAGCACCCGCTTCCATGGCGGCAATCGCATAATCGGCGTGGCTGTCGGAATATGTTGCGATACAAACAAGATCAGCGTTCTGCGCCAGACCGTCTTCAAAGCGCGCAAAACGTGGATAGTCCGCAAGTTCTTCCGGCAAATCAACATCCGACCGGTTCACCAACCCAACGATCTCGGCCTCGGGGTGATAATGGTGTGCAAGCGCATGGCTGCGCCCCATATTTCCCAAGCCTGCAATGACAATTCTCATTTGACTGCTCCCGATGTGATGCCACGGATCAACTGGCGTGAGAAGACAACGTAGAGCGCCATCACCGGCAGAATTGCCAAGGATAAGGCCGACAACACTGCATTCCAGTCCGTCACGAATTGACCGATGAACACCTGACTTCCAAGCGTCAGAGTTTTCACCTCTTCAGCGGGTGCAAGAATAAGCGGGAACCACAAATCGTTCCAAATCGGAATCATATTGAACACCGCCACTGTCGCCATGGCAGGACGCACCAGCGGCAAAACAAGGCGGAAGAATATCCGGTATTCAGACAGCCCGTCGATGCGACCAGCGTTTTTCAGGTCGTCGCTTACTTGCCGCATAAATTCGGAAAGGATGAACACCGCCAGCGGCAGCCCTTGTGCCGTATAGACCAGGATCAGCGCCCAAAGCGTGTTCACAAGACCGGTCTGTACCATCATCTCCAGAATTGCGACGGTACCGATGCGGATTGGAATCATGATCCCCAAGGCCAGATACAGCCCCATGATCAGATTGCCCTTAAAGCGATACTCTGCCAACGCAAAGGCGGCCATGGATCCGAAAAGCAGAATGAAAAAAAGCGAGCCGACCGTGACAATCATCGAGTTCTGAAAGTAGAGGAAAAAATCTCCCTGCTTTAGCACCGTTTCATACCCAATAAGTGAGAAACTATCGGCATTCGGCAGCGCTAAGGGCTCGCGGAAGATCGCTTTTCGAGTCTTGAAGCTGTTAATAACAATCACAAAGACCGGAAACATTGCGATCAGCGTGTAGAGAATCAACGCGCCATGGGCGGCGAATGTGTTGAGGCGATTTTGGCGTGCAATGCTCATGTCAATCTCCTCAGAACTGATAGCGGCGCATGCGTGACTGGATACCGAAAAGGTATATGCACACGCCGATGAGAATGATGGCAAACATGGCGGACGCAATGGTCGACCCCATGTGCGGATCGCCAAGTTGCAGTTGGAACCCGAAGAACGTCCGGTACATGAAAGTACCCAAGATATCGGTCGAGAAATCCGGACCGGCCAACGCGCCTTGGGCCGCATAGATCAGATCAAATGCGTTGAAATTGGCCACAAATGTCAGGATCGAGATAATCCCGA
This sequence comes from Boseongicola sp., assembly GCF_057460485.1. Taxonomy (NCBI): domain Bacteria; kingdom Pseudomonadati; phylum Pseudomonadota; class Alphaproteobacteria; order Rhodobacterales; family Paracoccaceae; genus Boseongicola; species Boseongicola sp. The sequence goes on along the minus strand of NZ_JBVCWP010000021.1, from coordinate 7,445 downwards.
TCGACGGTAGGATCAGCGGCAGTTTGATCTTCCAGAAAGCGGAAAGACCCGTGATGCCGTCGACCTCGGCGGCCTCAAGAATTTCGTCCGGGATGGACAACAAGGCGGCATAGATCAACATCATCGGGATACCCACGAACTGCCAGACTGACACCAACGACAAGGTCGTCAGGGCATAGGCCTCCTTGCCGAGCCATGGTGCATACAAAGACTTAAGACCCACTGCGTCCAACATGCCCGGCGCGATGCCCCAGATTGGCGACAGGATCAGCTTCCATGCAAACCCCACAATGACGAAGGACAAGATGGTCGGAATAAAGATGGCCGAGCGATAGAAACTGGCAAAGCGCAATTTCGGTTGGCTTAAGATGGCGGCAAGCGCAATGCCGATCGGGTTCTGCACCAGCATATGGACGACGAAGAACCATAAATTGTTGCCAAGCGCATTCCAAAACTGTTCCGACCAGAAGGCGTTGCCAAACAGCGTGCGGAAATTTTGCAATCCGACAAAAACCCGTTCCTGATCGACCTCAGTAAACAGCGACAAGCGCAGCGTCGCAAACAGCGGGTAGATCATCACTGCCGTGTAGACCAGCACGGCAGGTGCCAGAAAAACCACGATATGCCATCTGAACTTTGGTTTCGCCTGATCCTTTGACATGAGACGTTCCTGCCGTTTGAGAGGGCGCTGAACAATGGCTCAGCGGCAAAAGTGTGGAATGTAGCGGGGCGCAGTGCGCGCCGGTGGCAAAGCCTCCGGCGCGCCGAGGATGTTTGGCTCCTAGCCTTACTGCTGAGGCTCGTACCAGCTGGCCAGCCCTGCTTGCAGACGCTTGCCAGCATCTTCCGGGGATTCCTCGCCTTTGATCACGGCCACCGATGCGTTCCATGTGTCGTTCTCAAGATTTGGCGTTCCGCGTGACAGAACCTGGTAGGTAGACCGGATTGTGCTTTCGCATTCACCGCGCCAGGAGATGAACTCCTGAGCCAGCGGGTCTTCCAACGTGACCGGTGCGTCGGACAGCGGAAAGAAGCCCGGTAGCGCGTTGGCGAAGATCGTCGCAAACTCTGACGAGCCAACCCAGTTCAGGAAGACCGTTGCAGCTTCGGCATTTGGTGTGGCAGCATTCATCCCAATACCGATGTCGGTGTGATCCGAGATATAGCAGGTGTCCCCGGCGTTCTGCACAGGCGGATAGAAGGCGCCCATCTCAAAATCAGCCAAGCCATTGAAGCCCGAGATTTCCCACGAACCGGTCGGATAAACCGCAGCCCGACCCAGCGTGAAGATGTTCTGGCTGTCCGGATAGGTCTGCGCCTCGAAACCATCGCCCAGATACGCACCCCATTTCGCCAACTGGCGATAAGGTGCAACCCAAGCTTCGTCCGTCAATTTCTGGTCACCGGCCAAAAGCGCCAGACGGCCCTCTTCGCCTTTCCAGTAGTTTGGCCCGATGTTGTTGTAACCCATCGTCGCGGCTTCCCACTGGTCGTTCGTGCCCATAGCCATCGGGATGTAAGTGCCGTCTTCCTTGATCTTATCGAGGACCGCGAAGAACTCCGCTTCGGTTGTTGGCTCTTCAACGCCGACTTCAGCGAAAGCGTCCTTGTTGTAGATGAACCCATGGATCACTGACGCCATCGGCACGCAAAACTGAGTGGAGGCGTCATCCGTGCTCCAACCGGATTTTGATACGGCAGAAAAGCTCGCCATACCGTCAATGTCGCTGATATCGGCAAGATGGCCCGCTTCAAATAGTGCGAGTGATGCATCGAACGGGCGGCATGTGATAATATCGCCTGCCGAACCGGCATCCAGCTTTGAGTTCAAAACAGCGTTGTACTCAGCCGGGGCCGACGGTGTGAAATTCAGCTTGATCCCGGGGTGTTCCGCTTCAAAGGCAGGGATGATTTTGTCCTGCCAGATGGCAAGGTCATCGTTGCGCCAGCTTTCAATCGTCAGCGTCACGTCTTGCGCCGTTGCCGTTCCGGCAATGAGCGTCGAGGCCAGCATGGCACCGATCAATTTGGACTTTTCCATAGTATTCTCCCTAATTAGACTTTTATGTCTTGGTTTGATTTTAGTGAATTGAAGCAGGGCTCAAGATGCCCGATATGCGCGGATAGCAGCGCTTTTGCGTCTTTCAGCGTCACACCGGCAGCGACAAGAATTGCGGCCTTGGTGTCTCCACCAGACCGGTCCAGCGCCATTCTCGCCGCGGCTTCCGAAACATTGGAAATGCCCGCGATGATCCCGACCGCGCGATTGATCAGCTTGGTATTGTCCGCCACGACATTGACCATCTGACCCTGGTACACATGTCCCAGCGCAATCCCCATTAGCGAGGACATCAGGTTCAACGCCGCTTTCTGTGCGGTCCCTGCCCCCAAACGCGTCGATCCGGCGATAACTTCGGGAGGCGTTTGAAGACAAATCGGAATGTCAGCCAGCTCAAGCAATGGCGACCCCCGATTGCTAGCGATTGCAATGAGAACGCTACCCTTGGATTTCACAACCTCCGCCACAGCCAAAGCGAAAGGCGTCGTGCCACTGGCACTTAAGACAATAACAACATCACCCGCAGAAACCCCGCGCCCAATGACGTCGGCAGCTTCAGTGTCGTCTTCCGTATCGCCGGGCATGCGGCCATCTGCCGGGACGCCGCCTGCCATATGGATTTGGATTGTCTCAGCAGGAATCCCAAATGTGCCCGGCAATTCGCAGGCATCTGCAAGCGCCATCAACCCGGAACTTCCCGCTGCAGCATAAACAAGTGAGCCACCGGAGCGAATAGCCGCCGCCATCGCCTGGGCACCCCTCGCAATTTCGGGCGCAGCCTGGCCAATCGCTTCAACCGCCAACCGCTGTCCGCGCACAAAGAACGCCGCCGCCTGATCTGCAGAAAGCCGATCAATCGCCTCACCTTCGGGTAGCATTTCAGTGGTTGGAAGCAGCATTCGAATCTCCTTCCCTAATTTAATACCTTTTAAATACCTCTTGTCTACCATTTATTCGGCTTCCGTATTTTCCCCATAATACTAAGGCCAATAATGCGGAGATTCCGCCAAATAAGTCTATCTTTTCCAAAATAGGTATTATAAAGGTATCTTATGTTTGGCTCAGAGCACCCTATACTTATTGGCGTAGATGGCGGCGGCACCGGATGTCGTGTCGCCATTGGCACGCCTTCAGCGGGCGTACTTGCGCAAGCCGAAGGTGGGCGCGCCAACGCCTCATCTGACCCAGAACTTGCGATCAAAAACATCATCTCCACCGTCCTTGCTGCTGCCAAAAAAGCGGGCGTCTCACCGGGCGCACTGCGAGATGCAGTGGCGCATTTGGGCCTAGCCGGTGTCATGACCCCGGCGGACAGCCAGCGGATCGCATCCGCCCTCCCCTACAAAAGCGCTTCCGTCACAGACGATCGCCCCACTGCTGTCACCGGCGCGTTGGGTGATCAGGATGGGTTTCTCTTGTCTGTTGGCACAGGCACGATTGTCGCCGCCAGCAAGGACGGGCACTTCAGATACATCGGTGGCTGGGGCTTTCAAATCTCGGACCAAAGCTCTGGTGCATGGCTTGGACGCGCGGCACTCGAGCGCACAATCTTATGTCACGACGGCCTTGCCGCTCACACCGACCTTACCCGCGCCTTGATGGCCAAATTTGGCGACGATCCAAACGCGATCGTATCATTCAGCCTGTCGGCCAAACCGGGTGATTTTGGGTCTTTGGCCCCTCTTGTTGTCTCTGGTGCAGATGCCGGGGACACGTGGGGGGTGTCGCTGATGAAAGACGGCGCCGACTATCTGTCGAAGGGCCTGTCGGTCTTGGGCTTTCTTCCCGGCGACACTCTGTGCCTCACCGGAGGCGTGGGACCACACTATGCGTCTTACCTGCCGCCAAAGGCCCTGACGGGGCGGATCGCGTCCCGTGGCAGCGCTTTGGACGGCGCCTTTCAACTTGCCAAGTCGCGCGCAGCCATTTCCCAGGGATGCCCGCAATGACCATCGTGGACTTCCTCGACCCCGGCAAATGGCTGCGCCCCAACGGCGGGCCGCGCTATGTGCAGCTGCGCCAGCGGCTCAGCGAGGGAGTTGATCAGGGCGTTCTGAAGGCCGGCAACTCCCTGCCGCCCGAACGCGAGATCGCAACCATAACCGATCTGTCCCGCGTGACCGTGCGCAAAGCCATCCATGCGCTCGCCGAAGATGGCATTGTCATTCAGAAACAGGGCTCTGGGTCGTTTGTGGCCCCGGGCACGCCCCAGATCGAACAATCCCTGTCGCGCCTCACGTCCTTCAGCGAAGACATGTCGCGACGCGGCATGGCGTCGACCAGCGTCTGGCTTGAGCGCGGAGTTTTCATGGCGTCGCCCGACGAAGTCCTGGCCCTTGCGTTGTCCCCGGATGCCTCTGTATCGCGCATCGCGCGCCTCAGGACCGCCGACGGCAAGCCGATGGCGATTGAGCGTGCGTCGCTCTCGACCGAGATGCTGCCCAACCCGCTTTTGGTGGAAACGTCTCTATATGAAGTGCTTGGTCAGGCCGGTCTCAGACCCGTCCGCGCCCTGCAGAAAATCTCTGCCATCAATCTCGGAGACGGCAACGCCGCCCTCTTGGATGTCGAGCCGGGCAAGGCAGGCCTTCGCATTGAGCGTACCTCGTATCTCGCTGACGGGCGCACGGTGGAATTCACTCAATCTATATATCGCGGAGACGCCTACAACTTTGTAGCCGAACTTCGCCTTGCCAAAGAATAGGACGCCCTGATGACACAAACACAAATGCGGCGCGAGATTTTGGAAATACCAGTCGCCGTTGACCGGCTTCTGCAGGACGGCGGCGACGATATCCGCCGCGCCGCTGATGCCATCCGCGCCCAAGCGCCGGGCTTCATGGTCAGCGTGGCCCGTGGCTCATCCGACCACGTGGCGACCTATCTTAAATATGCCTCCGAGCTTCTCATGGGCACACCCATCGCCTCGATCGGACCCTCCATCGCGTCAATCTACAACCGGCAGCTAAACCTTAAAGGCAGCGTCTGCCTGTCCGTATCGCAATCCGGCAAAAGCCCCGACATCGTAGAAATGGCGCGCATGGCGCGCGCCGGGGGGGCTCTATCCATTGCAATGACCAACCATCCCGAAAGCCCGCTGGCGCAGGTTGCCGATCACACATTGAACCTGCACGCCGGACCGGAAATTAGCGTGGCCGCAACAAAGACCTTCGTGAATTCCGCCGTTGCAGGCATATGGCTATTGGCCGAGTGGGCCGAAAATGACGCCCTCCTTGCTGCCGTTCACGGCCTTCCCGACAAACTCGAAAGCGCGGTTCTCTCCGACTGGCCCGAGGCCCGCGCAGCCCTAGAAGGGCGAAACTCGGTCTTCTGCCTTGGGCGCGGGCCGGCCTACGCTATCGCAAACGAGGCGGCCCTGAAATTCAAAGAAACGTGCCAAATCCACGCAGAATCCTACTCCTCGGCCGAAGTTCTGCACGGCCCAGTTTCTATCGTTGACCACGGCTTCCCAGTCATCGCCCTCGCCTCGCAGGACGAGGCCGAAAGCGCGCTTGCAGGCGTCGCCGACGAGATCGCAGCCAAAGGCGCGTCGGTGTTTGCCACGACCGACAAAGTTCAGTTGGCCAATGTGTTGCCCATCACGCGCACCGGTCATGCCCTTACGGATCCTATTGCCCTGATCGCCAGCTTTTACGCCATGGTCGAGCGAACCGCCGCCTCACGCGGCATCAACCCGGACGCACCCCGCCACCTGAAGAAAGTGACCGAAACGGTATGAACGGCCCCGTCAAAGCTTACATTGGTGCTCAAATCCACGATGGGCAAACGCTACACACCGATCAAGCGCTTGTGGTCAACGCAGACCGGTCCTTAAGCGTCCAATCCCGGCACGCATTATCAACGGATTGTCCGGTCGAAACCCTGAATGGCGGCTTGATCACACCCGGCTTTGTCGACTTGCAAGTCAACGGCGGCGGCGGTGTGATGTTCAACGATGACCAATCCGTGGCGACGCTGCGCACAATGGCCGAAGCCCACGCTACGGCTGGCACGCAGGCCCTATTACCGACCTTGATCACAGACACTCCTGAACGCACCCGCGCCGCAATCGACGCCGTCGAACAGGCTATCGCGGAAAAAATTAGCGGGATTGTAGGCATCCATCTTGAAGGCCCCCATCTTTCCGTCGCGCGCAAAGGCGCACATGACCCGCACCTCATCCGTCCGATGAGCGATGAGGACCTCCGTCTCATGCTCTCGGCGGCCGAGCGACTGGCAAATGTCATGGTGACTCTCGCGCCCGAAAACGCAACGACCGCACAGATCAGGTCCCTGGCAGACGCAGGCATAGTCGTGTCTTTGGGCCACACTGATGCAGACGCCGCCACCTGCCACGCGGCCTTTGATGCCGGTGCGCGGTGCGTGACGCACTTATTTAACGCGATGAGCCAACTTGGAAACCGCGAACCTGGCTTAGTGGGCGCAACCCTTGTCCGTGACGACATCTACGCGGGCCTCATTGCCGATGGGGTACATGTCCACCCAGCCACAATGCGCATCGCCCTCTCGGCAAAACCGCAATCAGAGAGAATTTTTCTGGTCACAGACGCAATGGCGACGGCCGGTTCTTCGATCAAAAGCTTTCTGATCAATGGCCGTGAGGTGTTCCGCAAAAACCAGCGGCTCACGCTGGCTGACGGCACGCTTGCGGGCGCTGATCTTGAAATGCCGCGCGCTTTGTCAGTCATGATTGGTAGTGTCGGAGACGACATCGCACGCGCCGTTGCCCGCGCGACCGCAACACCCGCCACGCTTTTGCGCGAAGACAACGGACTGGGCCACCTTCGCGGGACGGCCCAAAGCGCCGTATATTTCAAGGGCGGGTTGTCAAACCCCGTGGACTTTAAGGTGATCGGCACCCGAAAGGCCGGCTAGGTCGCAGCGCTATCGACACCATGCGAACCAGTCTGTTTTGGGATGGCAGAATCGCTTCCTATGCCGACCATAGACCGCGTGACTCGACATACTCCGCAAACGGTTCCCGCCCCTCACCGCGTCCACGAATATCTTAGACCGCTGCCTGTGTGAGTTCTGCGCGATGCACTTAAGACGGCGGCGTCGCGACGCATTGAGCTTGTCCAGACACCAGCAATGACGCAAGCTAGCCGCTGCGAACGGGGATACTTAGTTCGCCCTGAATAACTCCTATCAGGCTGATTTTGTTTGAAAATAGCACGATTTTGTTGGGCTAGAGTTGCAGGGTTTGGTATTATGGAGATAGGAACCCTGCAATTTCGAGCCACGATATGAAGCCAAGAAAACCACCCGCAGAACAAGACGACCTCCTGCGCGCCCGGTTGGTCGAAATGATCGACATGCGCCATGAATTGGTGAAGCTCGCCGCCCTGATCGACTGGGAAGTCTT
>NZ_JBVCWP010000020.1:0-31844 GCF_057460485.1 Boseongicola sp. | reverse complement strand
CATGAAGCCTTGCGGCACGCGCCAATCCTCGCCGCCCATCAGCCCCAATGCAGGCCGTGCAAAAATCATCGTGCAGACCAATGCAGCGACAGGATTGCCCGGAAGCGCAAAAACCGGGACGCCACCCCACATCCCAAGCGCCAGGGGCCTGCCCGGCTTTAATGCGATACGCCAATCATGCCGCACACCTGCGTCGCCCAAGGCCGCCGAAACGTGGTCTTCGTCCCCAGCCGATGCGCCACCAGAAGTAAGGATGACGTCAACCTCTCCCGCCGCGGCATCAAGGCGCGCAATGACCGCCGCCCGGTCATCGCCCACATGGCCAAGGTCAACTGCCGCCATCCGCCAATCCGACAAAAGCGCCAACAACATGGGACGATTTGCGTCGTAAGTGCGCGCCGGATCCTGCGTAGATCCCGGGGCGACGATCTCGTCACCTGTAGACAAAACGCCAACACGAAGCGGGCGGAACACAGATAATTCAGTCACACCGGTTGCGGCCAAGAGCGCCAGCTCGGCAGGCCCCAACCGACAGCCGGCCAGAACCGCCACTTCGCCCGCCTCCACGTCTTCACCCGCACGGCGCGCATTCGCACCAGCCTTCACCGGCCCTTCAAAAGCAACCCGTGCGCCGTCGGTCGTCGTGTCTTCTTCAAGCACCACAGTATCAACGCCGTCCGGCAAGATCGCGCCGGTCAGAATACGGATCGCAGAACCTTGCGGAACCACGCCGTCAAAGGCCGCCCCAGCCGCCGCGCGACCATCGGCCAGCGGCAAAATCTGGTCCCCTGCTCCCGTCACGCTATGCGCAAACCCATATCCGTCAACCGCCGAATTCGCGGCCGGAGGGTTCGCGCGAAGCGCCACAGCGTCTTTCGCCAACACACGCCCCAATGCCTCTGAGGACGCGCAGGTTTCAATGCGCGCCACCGGCACCAAAGCCGCGCGCAGCCGCCCCAAAGCATCATTAACCGGTGTCCAGTCGACGCCGGGCGGCAGGGCAAAGCAATCGTTCTTCAGGCGCGGCGGCTTAAGCATCTGATCTCTCGTCAATTCGTCCAACCGATCCCCATGACCGCTTCCCAAAATCCACGCTTCTTCCCGCGCAACATCAGGCACATCCATCCAAACAGCCAATTCGTCTTGCGGCAAGCGCGACAAGGCCACAGATAAAAGCTGCACCTGCGCGCGATCCCGAATGACATCTCCCGACCGCCGCACTGCACGGTCCACCAAAGACGGCCAAATCTCAGCCAAAACCACGGATGCCGCGCCACAGTCTTCAAACGGCCAGACCGCAACCCCCGACATCTGGCGAAGCCGCGCCATAACTGGCAACCCCATCAATACCTGACCCCCAACGGTCGGCGGAAACGCCAGTTGAAAGCAACTTGACGCAGACTGCGCAACCACATCCGTCGCGCGCTTTTCCGCAAACCCGTCAAAGCGGACGTCCACTTTGCGGTAAGGAACGCCGGGGTTGCGGTCCTTGGCGTGCTTCCCCCAAAAAGGCCCCAAAGCCGGGAACAACGCGTTGATCGCCTCGGCAATCTCGAAGCGATTGTTCTCACCGGATGCATCGTCCCTGATCCGCGCCTCAAGCCAGTCCCAAAGCACAAAAGGATCATCGCTTCCGGTCACACAGCGCGCAAACCCGGACGGATACCCGAATGGAAAATCAAACGTCGCCAACACCCGACGCCCCGCTGCGTTTTCATCCACGAAAAAGGTGCGTAACCAAGTCTCCGCCTCAAGCCGACTGCGCAAATAGACAGGCTCGTCCGAAACACCGTCCCGAGCGATCCCCGCCCAGATCGCGTCTTTCTGAGGTCGCGCCGATTTTGCACGCGCCGCCGACCAGTCCATCACCAGAACCGTATCGAACCGGCTCACAACGCCAGCTCAGCCATGATGAAATCTGCAATCGCTCCGGTGTCATTCAGATCAAATGCCGCCAAATCCCCGTGCGTCGCACTGCAATCCGACGCAATGGCCCGTACGCTTGGCGTCTCAGGCGCCAGCAACGCCATGCCCGTTTCGCCGCGATGGGCTTCGATCATGGCATGATCCGCCGTCTTGAAACCTTCCACCAAAACCAGATCAACCGGAGACAGCTTTGCAAGCAACGCGTCCAGATCCGGCTCGCCTGCACCGCGCAGTTCCGCCATCAACGCCCAGCGCTGAGCTGACCCCAACAGAACTTCGCTGGCGCCGGCCATTCGGTGACGATGAGAATCTTTCCCCGGCTGATCCACATCGAACGCGTGGTGGGCATGCTTTACAGTCGAAACTGTCAGACCGCGCCCGACAAATTCTGCCACAAGGCGCTCCATCAGCCCGGTCTTGCCGGCGTTTTTCCAGCCCACAACCCCCCAGATTTTCATGACAAGCGCCCCGCATAGCTTTCCGCTAAAACCAAATCTTCCGGGGTATTCACATTGAAAAAGGGATCAAAACGCCCAGTTGGGAAATCCGCCATCGCAGTGCCATATATGTCAGTCCACTGAACAACCTTGCGCACGCCATCCGCCAACGCGACCCGCAAATCCTCGCGCAATGCGACGGGCCAAAGCCCGAACGTCGGGTGCCGCCCATTGTCGGTGCGCGCCAAAGCGATAGGTTTGCCCGCAAGTTCGGCTGCCATCTGCAACCGGGGCACCAGATCGCCCGGAAAAAACGGCGTGTCAGCGGCGGCAGTCACAATATGATCAGCACCCTTGGTCGCCGCCCAATCTAGCCCCGCCAAAACCCCAGCAAGCGGCCCCGCAAACCCTTCAACCGTATCGCCAATAACCGGCATCCCAAACGCCGCAAACCGCGCAGGCTCTCCGTTGGCATTCAGACAAAGTCCCGCCACCTGAGGCGCGAACCGATCAATCACATGGCCAAGCAGCGTTGATTGTCCAAGCCGCAACAAGCCCTTGTCACCGCCGCCCATCCGTGTCGCCTGCCCTCCCGCCAGGATCACGCCCAATGGTTGTTTCACGCGCCTCTCCAGTCATTCAGACGCGCGCGAAACTCTTTTGCGGTCAACCCCTCAGGTATCGCTGTATCCGGGATCGCGATCATCGACATGCCTGAGCGCAAAACCGTCGCGCCCTTCGCCTTTCGCACCGCATCAATCGCACCCCACTGGAACCGTCGTTCTGACACGTCGTCCCGCATGTCCATGCCGCGCGCATCAAAGCGCACCGAAATCTCGCCTGCCCGATCCCAATGCGTGCCAACGGTCCGGTAAAACTGCCGCATCCGGGTTCGCTGCAAATAGGCAAAGGCCGCAACCATCACAGCGGCCCCCAAGATACCGGCAACCACAAACGTTGGAGGCAACCCCGCCTTCCCGATAGCGCCCGCCAGGACCAATAGCCCAAGCCAGACCACCGCCCAGAAAACCGCGCGATGCAAAAACTTTACGGGCTGCACAGCGCTCCGCCACCAGCCAGTCATGGCGGCGGGCAACACCTTCGTGTCGAACCGATAGCGCAAGACTATCGCGTCAGTTTCGCCCCTCACATCACCATCCACGCTTCGATCCTTTCAATAAGGTCAGATCGACCGGCAACGCAAAATAGACATTGCCCGACGCCAAACCAATCGCGCTTTGTCCCGCAAGCACCCGATCAAACACGCGCCAGCCGAACTGACTGTCCGCCACATCCGCGCCAATGCGCACCCCGTCCAGGCCAAACGTCCAGACTTGTCTGCCGTCCTTCGCGGGCGACGCGTCCGACAAAGCACCCGTCAACCGGCGTACCGGTGCAAGGGCTGACCGCGTCCATACCCACGCCCCTGAGAACGCGGCAGCAATGCCCAACCACACCGGAGGCGAACGGCCAGTCACACCCAAACCACCAGACCCAGCGACAAAAGCGAGACTGTTCCTGCCCCAACCATCGCGATTACAGCCCGCCACCGCGCGTAAGTGAGTTGCCAGGTGTCCGCGTGCCCTGTGGCGATCATCGTCGCAATCTCAGCGCGGGCCTCTTCGGTGCCATAAACTTCAGCTGTAAAGTTATTCAAGCCTCGCCCCCCTTCCGGCGATGCTTGCGGTCTTCTTGCGCAGCGCCCTTGGGGTCTGCGTCACGGGTCAACCGCTCATTGCCCGAAAGGCACTGAAACCGCCGCCCGCGCATCCGTCCGATCAGCGTCAAACCGACCTGGCGCGCAATATCCACACCCCACGCCGTGAACCCCGACCGCGATGCCAGAACCGGTATGCCCATATGCGCACATTTAATCACCATCTCGGAGGTCAAACGCCCGGTGGTATAAAGTATCTTGTCCCCACCCGAAACGCCCTCGGCCACCATCCAGCCTGCGATCTTATCAACTGCATTATGCCGCCCCACGTCTTCCATATAAACCAGGGGTCGATCCCGCTCGCACAACACCGATCCGTGGATAGCGCCAGCCTCAAGATACAACGACGGTGTGCGGTTGATGCGGCCCGCCAAGGCATAAAGCCAGGAAGTCCGCACCTCGGCTTCAGGCAAAGTCAGCCCCTCAAGCCCTTCCATCATATCGCCAAAAACCGTCCCCACCGCACAGCCGCTGGTGCGCGTTTTCTTCTTCAGCTTGCCCTCATAGGTCGTCTGGCCATCCGTGCGCACAACCACCGTCTCCAGCTCTTCATCAAAATCTACGCCAACAACGGCCTCGCCGGGCGCCAACATACCCTGATTGTGCAAGAACCCAAGCGCCAGATACTCAGGGTAATCCCCGATTGTCATCGCCGTCACGATCTCCTGGCCATTCAGAAAAATCGTCAAAGGTCGCTCTTCGATAACGCCAAGATACGCCTCAGTCCCTGTCTCATCCACGCCCGAAAGCCTGCGCGTCAGCCCAGCGCGCCCCGGATCAGGCGCAATCAGATAATGATCAATGTCAGCACGAACCATGATTTGCGTCAGACACCTCCCCGCGATAAGCGCAAACCAATACTAGGACGCCTTCATGACCTCCACCACATCAAAATTCGCATTTGTCTCAGGCTTTTGGGCAGGACTGCCGTTTATCGCGGTGGGTTTTCCATTTGCGTTGTTTTTCGGAATTATCGCGACAGAAGCAGGCATGTCAGTCGCCCAAGCCATGGGTTTCACGATCATCGTGATCGCAGGCGCCTCGCAGTTTACCGCCGTTCAGCTCATGAGCGAAGCCGTCCCGGTCTGGAGCGTCATTGCCGCCGCCCTTGCCGTCAACCTGCGCATGGCGATGTATTCGGCAAGCCTTCAACCCCACCTCGCCACCGCGCCCCTTTGGCAGCGCGCGCTTGTGGCCTACATTAACTTCGACGCAAGTTACGCCATCAGCATCGCACGCTATGAAAAAGAACCGTCCCTCAGCGTGTCTGAGAAAGCCGCCTTTTTTCTGGGAAGCGTGTCGCTTATGACGCCGATTTGGTTCCTGGGGACTTATATCGGAGCCGTCGCCGGAGACCGCTTCCTCAACGGCTTTAACATTGATTTCGCGATGCCCATCCTGTTCCTCGCGCTTGCGGCCCCAATGCTCAAAACTTTGGCTCACCTCGCGGCTGCCGTCACCTCGGTTATCGCAGTGCTTGCGCTCTCCGGCATGCCCTCGGGCACCGGCTTGCTGCTTGCTGCTTTCATCGCGATGGCGGTCGGTGCCGAGATTGAACGGAGACGCGGGCGATGAGCTATACCGATGGCCAAATCTGGACGATCATCGCGATCATAGGTGTTGGCACCTATCTGATCCGCTTTTCGTTCCTCGGACTTGTCGGCAACCGCAAACTGCCGGAATGGGCCCTGCGCCACCTGCGCTACACACCTGTCGCGGTTCTTCCGGGTCTCGTGGCTCCACTGGTGCTAATGCCAAACCCGGTCACCGGCGAGGCCGATCCGGTCCGCATTGCCGCAGCCTTCGCCACAATAGTCGTTGGTTGGTGGCGTAAAGACATGCTCCCCAGCGTCATCGCGGGTGTCATCACCTACGGCGGCCTTCAATACCTTCTCTAGGTGCTTAAGGCCGCTCCAGAAAGACGACGTTGTGTCCCTTGTCGGCCGTCGCGTCGGTCACCAACTTTTCGCGCACGCCGGAAAGTCTGCCGAAATCTTTCGACAAAGCATTCGGGAAATAGCTGAAGCCAATGCCCTCAAAACCAGCAACGCCCGATAAAATCCGGGTAATTGCAAGCGAACACTGCGCCTTTGGAACTGCCCCATAGGCCTTCACAGCGACAAGCAACGCTTCTGCCTGCGCCGCTGTCACGTTCAACTCCTGAACCCGGACATTCCAGGCATCGCGCGCGTGGTAATCCACATATGCCGCCAGCGTACGGGGGGTCATACCAAAATGAACGTCATTGCGCTCGGGCGCGAACGGAACGTCGAACGTACCGGCAGGATCAAACATCACCCGCTCGGACCCGTTGATCAATAATCCCGAATGCCCACCAGATCCGTTCCGCGTGCTAACAACCGTAAACAACGTTACGCGCGTTGGTCCTTCATGGACATACGACGCACGCGCAACGGCGGTATCCGGCGCCCAGACAGGCTCGGCAGGGCCGCCACAGGCAGCAACCCAAAGCGGGAATAAAAGCAGGATCAGATTGCGGAGGACACGCACCCTCACGCCCACAAGATCAGGTATTGAAAATCGCGAGGAAGATCAGAACACAGATCGCAAAAATCGCGACGTTCTTTGCCAAGCGCATAAAGCCTGCAAAGGCTTTCTCCTGATCTTCGATATTCATGCTGCCGTGCTTATGTTCAGACATGGCGGTCTCTCCGGTTCCTGTTTGCAGGTGTGCTACCGCAATCAAACAGCTATGTCACGCAAGGACTAACACGACCGATGGCCGCACCTCACGCCTCGTCTAGCCCCTTGGCCAGATCAAACCCGATCCGTCGCGCAGGGGCTGCCTGATCCGGCTTCGGAGTGGCGCGCAACACAACATTCAACTGGGTCACATGCTGTACCAACTGAATACGCGCGCCTGTCCCGTCGGTCCCGTAAAATGTCACAATGTCGGGATCGAAATACCCAAGTCCTTCGATCCGAAGCACCCCCGCCCCGGTATCCGTTAGCCCCATCGCCACCTCTTGCTCACCGTCCAGCAATTCTTCGAAGTTCTTAATATACAGAATTAAGCGCTCGTAGGCCCATTCTGCCGGGGACTTTTCCTCGAAAGGTTTCTTGGTAATTGCATCCGGCAAAGGCGCGATTTCGGGTCCAGGGCGAGGGCCATCACCAGTGTACACGGCACGCCCCAGGCGCATCGCCGCCGCCTCGACATGTTCCGCCGTCGTCTCGATCTTGTTGTCCATCAGACATCTCCCCGAACTTGCCAAAGCCACGCGCCATCATCGCGACGCACCCGCGTCACGCGACCAGCATGCCAAAGATGCACGCAGTGCGCCATCGCCTCAACAAGCGCGAGCCCAAACTCACCGCCCCGGATATCGCGCTTGAACAGCGTGCGAAAACACTCAACTGCGGTGTGCGGCTCGACCAGAAACGCCGCCAGCCGCGCAAGTGCGCCCTCATGATTGGCGATCAACTGATCAAGCCTCGTCGAAAGACCGAAATAGGGCAGCTTATGCCCAGGCAAAACCAACTGATCTGGCTTCGAAAATGGCGTGAACCGCGCGCAGGACGCCATCCATTCGGCCACGGGATCGGCTTCAGGCTCGGTGGCATACAATCCTAAATTCGGCGATATCGACGGCAAAAACTGATCGCCCCCCAGCACAGCCGCCCCATCCTCGGACCAAAGCGTCAGATGCTCGGGCGCATGCCCATCGCCGGACCAGACGCGCCAGCCACGCCCCCCAAGATCGACCCGATCACCGTCCTTCAGGCGGGTATAGCCAAGCGGTAACGGCGCAACCGTATCGGCAAAATTAAAAGGCCGTTCGCGCAAACGGGCAGCCAGAATATCGGCAGGCATCCCGGCGCTCTCCCAGAAGGCAATCGTCTCGGAAGATGGCCGCTCTTGCACATCCAAAACCAACATCCGCGCTGTCAGCCACGCCGTCCGAGACGTCAGCAACGCGGCCCCGTGTTCAGCCATAAACCAACCCGCAAGCCCAATATGATCAGGATGATGATGCGTGATCAAAACCCGTGCGACCGGCTTGGACGCAAGCGGCCCGTCCAGCAGTTTTTGCCAGATAGCCTTTGTACGCCGACTTTGCATACCAGTATCAACGACGGTCCAGCCGTCCTTGCCGTCCAACACAAAGACATTCACATGATCAAGCGCCATGGGCAGCGGCAACCGGGCCCAAAGAATGCCGTCGCCAACCTCAGCGACCTCGCCCTCCGGCGGCGGCGTTTCAAACGGATAGCGCAAAGAGCGGGTAAATTCAGCCATCAGGCAAGTAGGTCATCCACACTCAGATCGTAAAGCCCCTTGTCGCCAATACGCACCTGCGCCAACAACCCGTCATGCTCGGGCAATAGGCGATCAATGTAAAACCGTGCCACTCCGGCGCGCGCACCTTTGCCACCCACAACATGCGCAGCCTTCAGGTGGAAATGCCCGCCCAAAACCCGCGCGAACGCCCGCAGGTATGGGACCGCAACGGCAAACCTCCCGCCTTGGTCCTGCGCAACCAACCACTCGGTCGTCTCACGCAAACTCTCCGCCGCACTCCACACCGCGTCGCCCAACTCGGGCAGCATTTGACGCGCAGCTTCGGCCCCGCCTTCGATCTCGTCCAAAAGCCGGAACGCTGCCTCGCCGCCGTCCATCATTTTGCGACCCACAAGGTCCATCGCCTGAATGCCGTTGGTGCCTTCGTAAATCGGCGTGATCCGCGCATCACGCAAAAACTGCGCTGCACCGGTTTCCTCAACAAAGCCCATGCCGCCGTGAACCTGCACTCCTTCGCAAGCCACCGCCACGCCCACATCCGATCCAAACGCTTTGGCAATCGGTGTCAAAAACGCAGCGCGCGCCATCCAGGCCGCATCGCCGGTTGCTGTTTCCATATCCAGTGCAACCGCACAGGCATAACAGATCGACCGCGCCGCAAAGATATCCGCCTTCATGCCCATCAGCATCCGGCGCACGTCCGCAAATTCAATGATTGCGCCCGTGCCACCCACCGCGCCCTGCTTGCGCTCAGACGCAAAAGCCACCGCTTTTTGATAGGCGGCTTCAGCCACACCGACGCCCTGAAACCCAACCGCAAGCCGCGCAGCGTTCATCATCGTGAACATGGCAGCCATTCCGCCGTTCTCAGACCCCACAAGCCAACCCGTCGCGCCGTCGTAACTCATCACCGCGGTCGGTGACCCGTGAAGCCCCATTTTATGCTCAAGGCTCACCACACTCAGCGCATTCGCAAGACCAGCAGCGCCGTTCTCATCCGGCAAATACTTCGGCACCATGAACAGGCTGATCCCCCGCGTGCCCGGTGCGGCATCCGGGAGCCGCGCCAAAACCAGATGGCAGACATTATCGACCAGATCATGATCGCCCCATGAGATGAAAATCTTCTGCCCCGAAATCGCAAACGTCCCGTCGCCATTCGACACGGCCTTCGTGCGCAACCCGCCGACATCGCTCCCGGCTTGCGGTTCGGTCAGGTTCATCGTCCCCGACCACGCGCCGGACAACAGCTTCGGTATATAAAGCGCCTTGATCTCGTCTGAGGCATGGGCGTCCAACGCTTGCACTTGCCCTTGAGACAACAACGGCAAAAGCTGAAACGACACACAGGCGCCCGAAAGCATCTCGTTCACTGCGAACTGAACCGTTTCCGGCAACCCCATGCCGCCCTGCGCAACGGAGGCAGCAAGCCCGATCCAACCGCCTTCCGAGAAGGCCGCATAGGCTGCATCAAAGCCGGGAGTCGCCTGAACAACACCCTTCTCAAGCCGAGCAGGATACAAGTCTGAGGCACGGTTCAAAGGCGCTATCACCGCGTCGCACAGCTTGCCAGCCTCGCCCAAGACGGCCAAAACCGTCTCGGATCCAGCATCCGCAAAGCGTTCGGTCGCAACAAGTTGATCGTACCCGACCACTGCCGAAAGCACGAAATCTATGTCTGAAACTGGGGACCGAAAAGACATCCCGACCTCATCTGTCAGCTTGGCAATTTCCCTGTTAGGCGCTAAGCGTCCGCAGGCTCGCTGCAACACTGCGCGCAAGCAGCATGCGCCCACAACACGAACGCCGCGTCACAAAGGCGATAAATGAGCGAAACAGTAGAAACACGCATCCTCGGCACCAGCGACGCCGAGATTGCCGAGGCAGGCCAAAAACTCGGCCGCGGCGAACTTGTGGCGTTCCCAACCGAAACTGTCTACGGCCTCGGTGCGGATGCAACCAACGACAAAGCAGTGGCGCGCATATTTGCTGCGAAAGGCCGGCCCAGCTTCAATCCGCTGATCGCTCATGTCCCCGACATCGAAACAGCGGAACGCCTGTGCGTCTTTAGCCCGGAGGCCCGTTGCCTTGCCGAGGCTTTCTGGCCCGGAGCACTGACCCTGGTCCTGCCCCTTAGACCGGGTAATGGCATCTCAAGACTGGTCACCGCAGGAGGCGGCCACCTCGCCCTACGCATGCCCGCCGGAGACGTCGCAACCGCCATTTTCAAAGCCGCGAAGACCCCAATAGCGGCCCCTTCCGCCAACCCGTCGGGCCGCATCTCCCCCACGACAGCTGATCATGTCAAAGCAGGCCTTATGGGTCGGATAGACGCTATCGTCGACGGCGGCCCCTGCCCCGTCGGCGTCGAAAGCACGATCATCGGCTTCACAAATGGCGCCACTCTTCTGCGCGCTGGCGGCATCCCGGCAGAGGCAATCGAAGCCTGTCTCGGCACAATGCTGAGACCCCCCGCTGCGGACGCAGCCCTGACCGCACCGGGCCAACTGGCCTCGCATTATGCCCCCGGGGCCGCCGTGCGCCTGAATGCGCGAACAGCGGGTGCGGATGAAGTTCTGATCGGCTTTGGAACCATCGCGGGAGACTTTTCGCTGTCGCCGACCGGAGACCTTGTCGAGGCCGCCGCAAACCTCTTCCGACTGCTCCACAAGGCGGATGCAATGCGCAAACCCATCGCCGTGGCGCCCATTCCCGAAACGGGCCTCGGTCGCGCGATCAATGATCGCCTAACCCGGGCAGCAACACCTCGCGATTGACTGCTTGCACCGCCTGACCGCGAAGGGCTGTCTGCCCCCTCGCGCTCCCCAGAGAGTACTTTCCCCAAGAAAAATCGAGGGCGCAAAGGTTATCCCCTAGCACCCTCTTGAGAAGTTGCCTTCTCCTTGGGCGGTGATCGGCGCTCCCGCCTGTACTGCACGAACAATGCCAGTCAAATTGTCTTTCCTCTAAGCCAAAGCGTTTCGCTGTTGACTTGAGACTTTGAGGGGTCCCCTTCGGTTATGTTTGTGCCCCACCCTTTTCAGCAGGAGGAGTACATGACCAAAGCCCTGTCGATGGGTATTCGCAATCGGTTCCGGCGCTCCGCTGAGGAAGGCGGGACCGTTCAGATCATGGAACACCCAGACCTTTATCGCCGGATTGACGATAGATGGCCTGATCGCACCGTGGGTTATTAAAGGGGGCCCTTTTCATGCATGTAAACAAGCACTGCCGGGCAGTGAATGGGCGGATTGGCCTTTGAAACTTACAGTCGCACCCAACGTACAGCCGCTCTGAAACCGCGCCCGGTCGTGATCCTCGACACCCTCGCGCCTCACCTAAATGTTGCGGCGGCTCAGCCCCTGCAAGACAAGAGCCGCTGGGTCCTGTTTCTGCCACCATACAGCCCAAACCTCGACCCTATCGAAATGGCGTTCTCTAAACTGAAAGCGCATCTGCGCAGGGTCGGGGCAAGGACATTTGATCAACTCTTTGAAGCCATCGGCGATATCTGTGACATGTTCAGTCCGCATCAGTGCTGGACCTACCTTCAGACTGCTGGATATGCCTCAAATTGAACGCGAAATCACTTAAGATACTCTGGGATGACCGCCGAAAGGCGCGAAGGGCAGCGCCCCTATAAACACGCAAAAGCCTACAGGTTCTCCGACTGCATCATCCCCAGAATATGATATCCGCCATCAACCCGGATAATCTCGCCTGTGGTGAAAGCCCCCTGATCGGACGCAAGATACACAGCCGTTCCGCCCACAGCTTCAAGTGTCGCATTAGACCGCATAGGCGCGTTCATTTCTGTCGTCTTATAAGTCTTACGCGCGCCACCAATCGCAGCACCTGCCAGCGTCTTCATCGGTCCCGGAGAAATCGCGTTTACCCGAATGCCTTCCGGCCCCAGATCATTCGCGAGATACCGCACCGCCGATTCCAATGCCGCCTTGGCCACACCCATCACATTGTAATTCGGCTGCACCCGGTTCGAGCCCATATACGTCAGCGTCATAATCGACCCGCCGTTCACCATCATCGGCCGCGCACGCCGCGCCACGTCGACAAAAGAATAACACGAGATATCCAGCGTGTTTTTGAAGTTCTCGCGCGAGGTATTGATGAACCGGCCCGTTAGCTCGTTTTTGTCCGAAAACGCAATCGAGTGAACCAGAAAATCCAGCGAGTCCCAGCGTTCCGCCAACACCCCAAACGCCGCGTCCAGCGAAGCGTCATCCGTCACATCGACATCTACCAGAATGTCCGAGCCCACGCTTTCGGCCAATGGCTCCAATCGTTTCCCGAATGCCTCGCCCTGATAGGTGAAGGCCAACTCTGCACCCTCGCCAGCCAGCGCTTTCGCGATCCCCCAGGCAATAGATCGCTCGTTCGCAACCCCCATCACCAACCCGCGCTTGCCCGTCATTAGTCCCGGCATCATGTCACCCGTGATATTTGCTCAACGCGAGCGTTGCATTCGTTCCGCCAAAGCCAAAGCTGTTCGACAAAACCGTATCCAGATCAGCGTTCCGCATTTCAGTCACGATCTCTTCGGGGCGCAGCGCCGGATCAAGCTCGGTCACATTGATCGACGGCGCGATAAATCCGCCCTCCATCATCAAAAGCGAATAGATCGCCTCGTGGACGCCCGTGGCCCCCAGCGAATGACCCGTCATCGACTTCGTTGACGAAATCGGCGCGTGCTCGTCGCCAAACACCCGGCGGACAGCCTCAACCTCGGTGATATCCCCCACCGGCGTCGATGTGCCATGCGCGTTGATGTAGTCAACCTTGCGATCACCTATTGTCGAGATCGCCTGCCGCATCGATCGCTCGCCGCCCTCACCCGAAGGCGCCACCATGTCGTAGCCGTCAGATGTCGCGCCGTAGCCGGTGACCTCGGCGTAAATCTTGGCCCCACGCGCTTTCGCGTGCTCCAGTTCCTCCAGCACAACCATGCCGCCGCCGCCGCCGATCACGAAACCATCGCGCGTCGCGTCAAACGCCCGCGCCGCATTTTGCGGCGTGTCGTTGTACTTCGATGACATCGCGCCCATCGCGTCGAACAGACAGGACAACGTCCAGTCCAGTTCCTCGCCACCGCCGGCAAACACAATATCCTGCTTGCCCATCTGGATCAGTTCCGCTCCATTGCCAATGCAATGTGCGCTAGTCGAACAGGCCGACGTGATCGAGTAATTCACGCCCTTAATCCTGAACGGTGTGGCAAGGCACGCCGACACGGTCGATGACATGCAACGGGTTACCATGAACGGCCCCATCCGCTTTGGCGCGCCCTTATTGATCACCGCATCAAAGGCCGCGAAAAAGTTCGAGGTCGACGGCCCGCCTGACCCCGCCACCAGACCGGCACGCTCGTTCGACACCTCCGCCTCGGTCAATCCGCTGTCCGCAATCGCCTGCTCCATCGACAGATACGCATAAGCCGCCGTCGGCCCCATAAAGCGCAATTGCCGCTTGTCGATATGGTCCGCCAATTCGATCTGTGGTTTGCCGTGGATCTGACTGCGAAAGCCATGCTCGGCATATTCCGGCGCCGCAACGACACCCGATCTCCCAGCGCGCAGACTGGCTTCGACTTCAGAGGCAGAGTTTCCGATGGGCGAGATAATCCCGATCCCGGTGATAACGACACGACGCATGGGCGGTCCTTTTCTTTGAAGTGTTTGCGCTTAGTTTTCGGACAAAGCGACTTTCATATCTTTGACCAGATAGATGGTCTCTCCATCGGCCTCGACCCGGCCATCAGCAACCCCCATAGTCAAACGACGGGTCTGTATAGCCTTGGTGAAATCAACGTAGTAGGTCAGCATCTTGCGATCCGGTCGCACCATGCCGGTCAGCTTTACCTCGCCAACTCCAAGCGCATAGCCGCGCCCCTGCCAGCCGCGCCAGCCAAGATTAAAGCCCGTCAACTGCCACAGACCATCAAGACCAAGGCAGCCCGGCATAATCGGGTTGCCCGGAAAGTGACAATCAAAGAACCAAAGGTCGGGCGATATATCAAACTCAGCGCGCACATGGCCTTTCCCGTGCTCACCGCCATCCCCGGAAATGTCCGTGATGCGATCCATCATCAACATCGGAGGTTCAGGTAATTGCGCGTTGCCAGGCCCGAAAAGCTCGCCGCGCGCACATGCCAAAAGACCTTCCCGGTCGAACGATGTCGGATATCCACTCATGTCATCCCGCCCCTATCTCGTTATCTTTATTTCACTTTGTCACATAGTTCCTCGCCCATATCAAAGCCTTGGAATGTGGCGCAAGTGCCGAGATGGATGTGACATCAGTGTAAAACATCTGGATTTCACATTGAAACCAAGTGCAATGACACCCTATATTCTAATCAAACAAGGTGATTTTGATCTGATGGATACCGAAACCCAAACCCGCGTCACCGATTGGCTTGCAAAAGCTGACCTGCGCCCGACCCGTCAACGCCTCGCTTTGGCGTCGCTTTTGGTTGGCGACGGGCAGGACCGTCACGTCACTGCAGAAAGCCTCCACGCCGCCTCGCAATCCAGCGAGGACGCCGTGTCTTTGGCCACTGTCTACAACACGTTGCGCGCGTTTTGCGATGCTGGCCTTGTTCAGGAAGTCACCGTGGACGGATCGAAAAGCTACTTCGACACACGGACCGACGACCATCCTCACTTCTACTGGGAAGACGAAATGCGCCTGACAGACGCACCTGCCGATCAGCTTGAAATCCTGCGCCTGCCCGAAGCGCCCGAGGGCACCGAGGTCTCAAAGGTCGACGTGGTGATCAGGCTCCGGCGGCGCTAAAGCAGCCCCAGCAAAGACCAAAGCCTGCGGCCGCTGAAATCGGTGCTAATGCGCGTCTTCTCCGCGCAGCATCCGTAAGTGATGCGCACGATGGTGGTCCTGACTGGCCATCAACCCGAAAAATCCCAATCCCCTGATCCGTGCCGCAACGGCGGGATCATCGCTTGTGACAAGCAGTTCCACCGTATCTTCCTGGTCTGACACCGTCACGCTCCAGCGATCATCCGTCGCCAATTCGCCCGCATGTGCCGGCACCATCCGCCGCAAAGTCGCAAGCGTCGCGGCGTCTCCTCCGGCTACCGCACGAACCCCGTCTTCCAAGACTACCTCGCGCACCACCGAATGGGTCACAAGGCGGTCCATATCGACAAGGTGGTCGCGCAATCCGCGAACATCGACCGTCGACCACTCGGTGTCCGGATCGGCCTCCAGCAATCTGACTGCCTCCGATAAGGCGGCAAACGCCCCCTGTCCCGCCTCAGTCAAACCGGCGCCGCGAGCGCCCATCTCGCTCTGCGCGCCATGATCGGCGTGGTTCATCTGAGAATATCCAAATCCTGCGCTCGCAA
Source organism: Boseongicola sp. (assembly GCF_057460485.1). Taxonomy (NCBI): domain Bacteria; kingdom Pseudomonadati; phylum Pseudomonadota; class Alphaproteobacteria; order Rhodobacterales; family Paracoccaceae; genus Boseongicola; species Boseongicola sp. The sequence goes on along the minus strand of NZ_JBVCWP010000020.1, from coordinate 16,118 downwards.
GCAGGATGGAAAGGGCAATTATCGGGATCGATTTCATAGGAACCTCATTGGGTAAGTTGACATCATGCCTACCCGGCCCGCCGACAATCCAGTATGATATCTATCATGTCAGACTGGCGAAGCATTTACGACAACGCAGCCCCACGCGACCTCGCTAAAGGCGACACGCTGTTTCGGCGCGATGATCCTGTGAAATCGATGTTTCTGGTACGCTCCGGCGAGATCGCGCTGGAGAGGTCAATGGCGGACGGGACCGCGCTCACTCTTCATATTGCGACCGATGGCATGGCCGTTGCCGAGGCGTCGCTCTTTGCCGATACCTATCATTGCGACGCCGTCGCCCGATACCCGACAACCATTGCCACCCTTCCCCGCAACGTCGCCATGAATGCGTTCAGGGCCTCTTCTGATGCAGCTCTTGGGCTGATGTCAGTTCTTGCGCGTGACGTTCAGACCCAGCGAGCCCGAATCGAGATCCTTCGCCTGCGCCGGGTCGCGGACCGCCTTGACGCCTGGCTCGATCTTTACGGCCCACCAAAGGAAAGCGGTTGGGTTCGTGTGGCCGATGCAATCGGCGTATCGCAACCCGCACTTTACCGAGAGCTGGCCAGACGTCGAAGCAGTTCCTGACAGGCCCGCCATGACGGCCATGAACTAAACCCATACCAACCTGAACACCGTCACCACATGTGGTGGTCCGGAATGCGCGCGCCACAGGGCGCGCCGATGCAATTCCGACGTGATACGGACGTGCCGATCCCGCGCCAAACCCCTTGCTTTACCGCATCAACCTTTGGCGCGTGTTGCGCAACACCGCCCCGCGGCGGCCGTTGCAAAAACTCGCTCAGATCGGCTTAATCAGATCTGACCCCGCCGCCCGGTTTGAATTCACCGCCTGGTCCACCCGGTGATACGCCAAAGCATCTTCCGGCGCGGACGTCATCAAAGTCGCGGCACCTTTTCCAGCCTCGCCCAGCCACAACGGCCAGTCCTCGGGACCCAAAATCACCGGCATGCGGTGATGGATCGCCGCCACTGCCTGGTTGGCCTGCGTGGTCACAATCGCACATGTCACCAGCAGCGCGTCGCCCTTCTCCCAAACCTGCCAAACCCCTGCAAACGCAAGCGTTTCTCTCTCGCGTGAATGGATATACCATGGCAGGCGTTTACCCTCGCTGTCTTTCGTCCATTCGTAAAACCCAGTCGCCGGAATAAGACACCGCCGATCGCGCGCCGCTGCACGAAAGGCAGGCTTTTCGGCAATCGTTTCCGAGCGCGCATTGATCAACAAAGGCCCATCGGTCAAAGACTTGTACCAATGCGGCAGAAACCCCCAACGCATTGGCCGCAGCCGCCGGATGCCGTCCTCAGACGTCACGGTGTGCACCTGAACCGTCGGACAGACATTGTAGTTGGGAACGTTGGGCAAATCATTCGCCGGAACAGCTTCAAACAATGAAGCCATCGCATCGTCAGGTAATGTGATCGCAAATCGCCCGCACATAGTGATACTGCGCCCCGCCTGTTCCGAGCGGGGCGCCCTTTAGTTTCATTTGGCTATCGCCGCCATCACTGTCCGACAGTCTTGATCCGGCCCTCGACGCCCACCATCACCACGCCAATTTTTTCGACATAGTTGATTACGTCATTGGCATCCCGGTTTCCGTCGTCAGCGTTGATCAGCACCCGACCCCCGCCAAGTGCACCGTAACCGTCACCTCCAGCCAGCATGTAGTTGTTGGTTGCCACCGTATAAAGCTTGTTTGTATCGAGCGGAGCACCACCGACCGTAATCTCGGCCACCCGCGATCCTGCCGGAGCGGTCGGGTCATACACAAAAGCTATGCCAGACACCTGTGGAAAGCGACCTGCTCCATTTTCGACTTGGCTAACTCCGTTTTCGATGGCTGCAAGCACTTGAGACCCTGGTATTTCAGTCACAACTGTTTTGTTGCCGAAGGGAAATTCGCTCAAGATATCACGGCGCGTCAACTCGGCACCTGGTTCATAAGTGCGATCGGCTCTGATGCCGCCCCCTCCGACGATAGCGATATCTGCCCCGGTCGCATCGCGCAACGCATCCGTTGCGAGGTTGCCCATCGCAGATTCCTCTCCACGAACCGTATTTCTTCGTGAGTCTATCGCAACGTCGGTGCGGCCAATGACGATATCCAAGCTTTCATCGAGGCTGGCGTTGAACTGATCAACCATCGCTTGCGATTCAGGATCAGGCACGACGTCCATCGTATCGATGAAGCGAAACATCGGTACCCAGTCGACTTTTCGTTTTCCGTCGTCTTCCGAAATCGTGACCATCAAATCGACCGGCGATAGAAATCGTCCGTCAATCGATGTTTCCACGTAGGCCGTACGGCCGTCGTAAAACGTTCCATATGAATGGTCATCACCTGACATGATGACGTCAAACGCATTCGACCCAATGAGCAAACGGTCATTGGCCACGTTGGTTTGAACCACCCCAACAACAAGATCCGCACCATCTTCACGAGCTTGCTCGGCGGCGGCAATGCCGGTTTCTACCGTTGAGGTAAAGACGAGATCATCAGTTGTGGAAACGCCGGGCGTGGTGTCTTGCGCGACTGGGATAAGAGCAACTATTACGCCGCCCAAATCTTTCATCATAACTCCGCCAACACCCGGCAAGGCAGATCCATCCGCCTGAGTAATGTTGATCGCAGCCCACGGATAGACCGAGGATTCTACTTTGTCGTAGAAATTCTGAACGCCGAAATCAAATTCGTGGTTGCCGGGAACAGCAATGTCGAATGGTTCGAGATTAGTGAGGTCGATCGTATTTTGCCCCTTGTCGAACCCAGAAAGAAGCGAAGGCGAAAGCATGTCACCGTCAAATACGTAGAGCGTATTTGGGTTCGCAGCACGCTCCGCCTTAGCGACGGCGTTTAATCTTGCAAAGCCGCCGCGCCCGTCATCGGCATCAAATTCGTAGACATCTCCTACGCCAAGAATGGTAATTTTGACATCTTCTGACATCGCAGCCCCGGCGCTTAGTGCCAGAATGGCACCGCCGGTCATCAATCTTTTGATCATTTTGGTAAACTCCCCTGTCGTAATCAATCTCAACACTGACCCGATAGCGCGCCGGTGTCAAAAAAAGATGACTCGGCCACACGTATTGTTCCTTGACCGAACGCATCCTGCGCGCCAGAGACGGACCATGCTCATTTTCAAGATATTCCGCCCTTCTGAGTGGCAGTCCCTGCACGTACAGGGCGACACAGACGGCGCCCCGATCGACATCGCGGACGGCTATATTCACTTTTCTACCGCATTTCAGGTGGTCGAGACCGCCGAAAAGCATTTTAAAGATGCAGGTGATCTGCTGCTGCTCGCGCTCGATGGCGACACCCTCGGCGATGACCTGAGATGGGAACCCTCCCGTGGTGGCCAGCTATTCCCGCACCTTTATCGCAAATTGCGACTTGCGGACGTGCTTTGGGCCCGCGCCTATCCACAAACACCGGACGGCCATCTCCTGCCCGAGGGCGTCAAATGAGTGCGATCGAACGCCTCGGCCTCGCTGCCCTGCAATGGCTCGATCCCGAGACGGCGCACAGCCTCGCGCTGAAAGCCCTGAAGACCCCGTTTGCACCTAATATCAGCCCGCCGACGTCGCCTGCGCTTGCCACAGAAGTCGCTGGCCTCAAAATGCCCAATCCCGTGGGCCTTGCCGCCGGTTTTGACAAAAACGCCGAGGCCATCGCCCCCCTCATGCGCGCTGGGTTCGGCTTCCTCGAAGTCGGTGCCGCAACCCCGCGCCCACAACCCGGCAACCCACGCCCACGGCTATTTCGCCTAACCGAAGACAGTGCTGCAATCAACCGCTTCGGGTTCAACAACGAAGGTGTTGAGGCGATCGCCCAACGGCTAGCCAACCGCCCACACGACATACCGGTAGGCCTGAACCTTGGCGCAAACAAAGACAGCAAGGACCGCGCCCACGACTATGTCGAAGTCATGCGCCTTGCTGCGCCGCACATCGACTTTGCCACCGTCAATGTCTCGTCCCCCAACACCGAGAAACTGCGCGACCTGCAAGGAGCTGAGGCCCTGCGCGCGCTTCTGACAGGTGTCACGGACATCAAAGGCACGACGCCCGTCTTCCTCAAGATCGCGCCCGATCTAACAGACGCGGAAATTGCAGAAATCGCCCAAGTGGCGGCAGAAACACGCGTCGACGCGATCATCGCCACCAACACGACACTGTCGCGCGACGGCCTCCAGAACGCGCACAAGGTCCAGGCAGGAGGTCTCTCGGGCCGCCCTCTCTTCGCCCCCTCGACCCGCGTCCTTGCTCGCCTTTACCTCGAAACAAACGGTCATATTCCCCTGATCGGCGTGGGCGGCATCACTTCCGCGGCCGACGCCTACGCCAAAATAAGGGCCGGCGCTTCGGCCGTCCAGCTTTACACCGCAATGGTATTCTGCGGCATGTCGCTGATCCCGCGTATCGTTCATGGCCTTGACGAGATGCTGGCCCATGACAGCTTTACCAACGTCCGCGACGCTGTCGGCGTGTCCGCAAAGGACTACGCATGACCGTCACGATCTGGCACAATCCGCGGTGTTCTAAGTCGCGCCAAACGCTCGCCCTGCTCGAAGCGAACGGCACGCAAATCGAGGTTCGCCACTACCTTCAGGCACCGCCGACCGAGGTTGAAATCCGCGGGGCCCTCGCCCAGCTTGATCTCCCCGCAACGGAGCTGTTGCGCACAGGCGAAAAGCTGTTCAAAGATCTTGGGCTGAAGGGCGTCACCGACAACGACGCCCTGATTGCGGCCATGTCAACCCACCCGATCCTGATCGAACGACCCATCGTATTTTCTAAAGGAAAAGCGCGGCTCGGACGCCCTCCGGAAGCCGTCCTCGACATCCTTTAGTCGCGCGCCGCGCGCTCCAGCGCAGGATAGCGCACGCCCAATGTAACGGCCCTCGCTACAAACGACACGATCAGCGCCACCCAAAGCCCATGATTGCCATAGACCGGGACCAACGCCCAAGCCGCCGCGCCATAGACCAGCGCTGATATAACCATCATGTTGCGCATGTCAGCGGTGCGCGTCGCACCAATAAATATCCCGTCTAACATCCAGGCCGCGACCCCGACAACCGGGGCTGCCACCATCCAAGGCAAGAACTCGCGGGCCTTTACCCGGACTTCTTCGGACGTGGTCATCAAATCAATCACCGCCGGACCGAACACCGCCACGCCCAGCGCGAACAACACCATCACACCGCCGCCCCAGAGGCTGGTCAAAATAGCCCCGCGCCTCAGGCGCGCCAAAGACCGCGCGCCCATTGCCTGGCCCACCAAGGCTTCCGCCGCAAAGGCGAACCCGTCCAAGGCAAAGGCGGTTACATGCAGAAACTGGAGCAGGATTTGGTTCGCCGCCAAAGGCACGTCGCCAAAATCCGCACCCAGAAAAAGAAACGACACAAAGATCGCCTCCAATAACAATGACCGGATCAGAATGTCCCGGTTAACGGCCGCCATCCGGATCAGGCGTGCGCGATCAAGAACCCGCGCCCATTGCTTCCAGAATGGACGCAAAAACGCGTCACGACAAAACCATAACCCAACGACAAGGCCCGACCATTCGGCCAGAAACGTCGCAAACGCCACGCCCTGCACACCCCAGCCAAGCTCCAGCACAAACGCGAAATCAAGAACGATGTTCAGCCCGTTCATCCAGACCTGAATAACCAGCACTGCGCTGGTCCGCTCTGCCGCAATCAGCCAACCAGTGATCCCATAAAGCGCAATAGACGCCGGAGCAGACCAAATGCGGACCTCCATATAATCACGCGCCAAAGTCTCAACCGCTGCCGAAGCAGGGGACACCCGAAACGCACCTGCGAAAATAAACACCTGCAACAGGATCAGGATCACCCCACCTGACAAGCCGATCAGCAACGCACGGCTCAGCAAAGAATCCGCCTCGGCCTGATCATTCGCCCCCAGCGCCTGACTGGTCAGCCCGACCGTTCCCATCCGAAGAAACCCGAATATCCAGTAAAACGCTGACAGAATGATCGCACCAATGCCCACAGCCCCGATCGGAACCGGGTCGCCTAACTGACCAACCACCGCCGTGTCGACGATCCCAAGTATCGGAACCGTCGCGTTTGATATTACGATTGGCAAGGCAATCGCGAGCACCCGGGCATGGGTTATGGGCTTGGCCACAGAGGCCGTGTCAGACCCACTCACTCAGCCGATCCACTGTCTGACGGCATAAGAAAATGCCCAGTGGCCTGCGCAAACAACCGGCTACGATTGTCCTGCCAGGCCTCGACATGCACGCTCGCATACCGCCGACCCGACCGATTCACTGTCGCACGCGCGTAGGCATCGCGCGGCAGCCCTGAACGTAAATAATCCACCGTGAAATCAATCGTCTTCGGCAAACGGGGCAAGGTTTCCGGCTGAAGCGCATCCGCATCCACCCGGCCCCCTTCGATCTCCTCCCAAAGCGCTTGCCAGCCCAGCTGAATGATCGCCGTGGTCTCAAGGAACGCAGCCGTCACCCCGCCGTGGATCGCAGGCAACATCGGATTGCCGATAATCGTCTCGTCGAAATTCAAAACCGACGTCAACTCATCGCCGCGCCGATCAAAGGTGATATTCAGGAACTGGATATAAGGAACACCGGCCACCAATGTAGCCAAGGCGCGATCCCGCCGCTCTTTCACAACTTGCATCGGCTCTGGACGTTGCCTCATGACCCCGGCCCCGCTGGGTCGACGGTAAACGCACCCGTCGCGGAGGCCACCGGATTGTCACGGTCATTATCCATCGCCACAGCGCGCACAAACGCGACCGTCCGCGTGATGTGATAACACTCGGCCCGCGCAACCAACGCCTGCCCCGGCGTCGCCGCCCGCATGTAATCGATCCGCAGATCCAAGGTCGCCGTGCTGCCTGGGTTCGCCGGATGCGCAATCACAGCCGCGCCGCTGCACGTGTCCATTAACGTCGAGATTGCACCCCCATGCACAACGCCGGTCTGCGGATCCCCGATCAGACGTGTGTCGTAAGGCATCGACATCTCCGCCACGCCCTCGCCGATCTCGACAAAAGACATCCCCAAAGCACGGGCATGCGGAATGCTTTCAATAAACTGCCGCGCTATCTGCGCCCTGCGATCTTCTGACACCACACGCCTCCTGTTCTGCAATCTATCAACCAGCGCCGCGTTGTTGTTGCAAGCACAGTCTCCATCGTCGCCGTTGATCAACAACCAAAGCGGGACTATCCTCAGGCAAGGGAGAAGGCGCATGCCTGAAGAACGCTTGAATTTCAAGGAAATGTGCGCACGTTTCGACGTCACGCCACGCACCTTGCGATACTACGAGTACCTCGAACTGCTCGCCCCTGAAAAGGAAGGCCGATCCAGATTCTATGCCACACGCGAGATCGCCCGGATGACCCTGATCCTGCGCGGCCGACGATGGGGGTTCAGCCTCGAAGAAATCCGCCAATGGCTTCTGATCTACGAAAAGGAAGGGACCTCGCCTCAGTACCGCGAGTTCGTCCGTCTTGCCGACCGTCAGCTGAATACGCTCGACGCCGAGCTAGAAACACTGACAAACACCATCAAGGACCTCAGAAAAGCACGCGCCGACGTCCTGAAGTCTCTCGAGTAGCCACCGTTTATTCTCGCCAGCACCACCTAAAACAACAAATGAACCTGGAGATCTGCCCTGTGACGCAACGTTTTGTTGACGTTAACGTCAACGTCACTTGCGGGAAGGGCATTGCATGGGCAAGTCTGCATCCTACCCGACTTGGTCCGACCACCTTTTGGAGAGATCCGTGACAGAACATTATTTGACCATTCGCCAGATGTGCGAGGCCTACGACGTTACGCCGCGCACATTGCGGTTTTACGAGGCAAAAGAGCTTATTTCACCGCTCCGCCAAGGCACCCGCCGCCTCTATACCCGCCGGGAACGTGCGCGTCTCAAACTCATCTTGCGCGGAAAACGCTTTGGGTTCAGCCTTGAAGACATCCGGCAGTTGCTCGACCTTTACGACACGTCTGGCCAGAATCTTGTGCAGATCCAACGTGCGTATGAGCTGGCTCAGGAACGTCTCGGCGACATGATCCGCCAGCGCGATGAGTTGACTGTCGCCATCAACGATCTTCGCCAACAGATGGACTGGGGCAACCAGGTCATCGCCTCGTTGACGTCCTCGTCAAGCGCCGCCGCCCAGTAACCCTTTCCCGACCCGGAGGACCCCGCACCTGCCCTTCTTTATCCCGCCTGTTAAAGACATTCAGTTCATCCTCCACGAGGTCCTGAAAGTCTCGCAAAGCGACACCCCCGGCTACGACGAGCTTGATGCCGACTTCACCGGTGCCGTTCTTGAAGAGGCAGGCAAAATCGCCGCGAACGTCCTTCAGCCCCTTAACAGTGTCGGCGACGATGAAGGCTGCACGTTGGAAAACGGCGTTGTACGGACACCGAAGGGCTTCAAAGAAGCGTTTGCCACGATGGCGGACGGTGGCTGGATGGGCCTTGATTGTGACCCCGAATACGGCGGTCAGGGCATGCCCCACCTTCTGAACACCGCCACGGGCGAATTGTTTTCTTCGGCCAATATGGCGTTCCAGATGTATGTCGGCCTTAGCCACGGCGCCGCGTCCGCCCTGCACGCCCACGGCACCGACGTGCAAAAAGCTACCTACCTACCCAAGCTTTACGCCGGCGAATGGACCGGCACGATGAACCTGACCGAACCACATTGCGGCACCGATCTGGGTCTTATCCGATCAAAGGCCGCCCCCGAAGATGATGGCAGCTACAAGATCACGGGCCAGAAAATCTGGATCTCAGGCGGCGAAAACGATCTGGCCGAAAACATCGTCCATCTTGTCCTCGCCAAAATCCCGGGCGGTCCAGACGGGGTCAAAGGCATCTCGCTGTTCGTCGTTCCGAAATTCATGGTGAACGAAGACGGCTCCCTTGGCGAGAGGAACACCGTTACGTGCGGCGGGCTCGAGTCCAAAATGGGCATCCACGGCAACGCGACCTGTGTGATGAACTATGACGGCGCGACCGGCTGGCTTCTTGGCGACATGCACAAGGGCATGCGCGCGATGTTCACAATGATGAACGAAGCGCGCCTCTCGGTCGCGCTTCAGGGCTACGCTCAGGCCGAAGTCGCCTACCAGAACGCCCTTGGATTCGCCCAGGATCGCCTTCAGGGGCGTGACGTGACGGGGACAAAAAACCCCGACGGCCCCGCCGATCCGATCATCGTCCACCCGGACGTGCGCCGAAATTTGCTCGATCAGAAATCAATCGCCGAGGGCGGCCGCGCACTGGTGTACTGGGGAGCATCAATGATCGACCGGTCCCAACGTATGGACGACGCAGACGCCGAAGCGATGGTCTCGCTTCTGATCCCAGTGATGAAAGGCTTCCTCACCGACAAAGGCTTCGAGGCCACCGTCCTGGCCCAACAAACCCTCGGAGGGTCCGGCTTCACCAAGGAATGGGGCCTCGAGCAATTCGTGCGCGACGCCCGTATCACCATGATCTACGAGGGCACCAACGGCATCCAGTCGCTTGATCTTGTGGGGCGCAAGCTTGGCCAGAATGGCGGAAAAACGATCATGGCGTTCTTTGAAATGGTCAAAAGCTTCATCAAAGAAAACGAGGGGAACGAGACACTGAAAACCCAGTTCCTCGACCCGCTCAAAGGCGCGTCGAAAGACCTGCAAACCGCCGCTATGTACTTCATGTCTGATGGCCTGAAAAACCCAAACAACGCGCTTGCCGGAAGCTACGACTTCATGCACCTCTTCGGCCACGTGGTCACCGGCCTGATGTGGGCGAAAATGGCGAAAGCAGCGCAGGTAGCATTGGACGACGGCGCGACCGACACTGCGTTCTACACCGCCAAGATTGAAACCGGCCGTTACTACATGGCACGCCAACTGCCGATGACATCCACTCACCTTGCGCGTATTCAATCCGGAGCCGATCCGGTGATGACGCTGGAGGCTGACCACTTCTAAGATCCGGAGCCAACATGCCCAAACGCCTTCGCCTGACCCGTCGCTTCCCCGTCGCCATGACCGAGGACGGCTATCGTCGCCTCAAAAAGTTTTCGGCGGAGGCGGGTCTGGACGAAGGCGAGGCGCTGAGCTTCTTGTTTGAGAACTTCAACTCGGTGATGGACCACGACAATCTCGCAACGCGATTACGATTGTTTAACGCTGAACTAGATTCGAGAAAGAGATAATTATGCGCTTTATCAAATTCTTATCAGCAACCATCCTTGCGACAAGCCTCGCACTTCCGTCTCTGGCCTTCGACGCAGGCGACAAGACTCGCCTTGAACAAGCCCTTCAAGCCTACGCCGCCGACCTCCAAGCCGCCGACTACAAAGCCGTCGTCGCCGCGATCCCGCCGGGCGTGATCGACCTGATCTCAGCGCAAGCCAAGCTTTCGCCCGAAACCATTCGCACATCCGTGACTGCCCAAATGGCAACGATCATGAGCAGTGCAGAAGTCGAAGACTTTTTGATGGATTTCGAGACAATGACAAGCGGCACCACCACCGCCGGAACCAACTATGCCTTCCTGCCAACGACCTCCCGGATCGCAGTTGGCGACAACCCGGTACTCGAGGCCAAGACTCTCACGCTTGCGGTCGATCTGGACAACACATGGCATCTGATGCGGATCGAACTGGATCAACACTACACCATCTTCCGCGCGGCCTATCCGGAATTCGCCGACATTCCACTGCCTGAATAAACTGGCCATAGCATTAATAGACTGGAACCACACAGCCATGACCATCGAACTCCATTGCTTCGGCGAAAGCGGCAACAGCTACAAGGCTGCGCTTGCGCTTGAACTTTCGGGCCTCAATTGGGAACCGGTCTGGGTCGACTTCTTCAACGGCGCAACCCGCGCCCCGGCGTACGCCGAGTTAAACCCGATGGGCGAAGCGCCGGTGATGATCAACGGCGACATTCGCCTCACTCAATCCGGCGTCATCCAACACTACATCACCGAGAAAACCGGCAAGTTCGGCGGCACCACCCCAGAAGAGACCCGTGAAATCTTGCGCTGGGTCCTCTGGGACAACCACAAACTGTCCAGCCAAATCGGAACAACGCGCTTCATGATGAATTTCCTCGCGCCCGAAAAGCGCCCCGAGCAGGTCATCACCTTCCTCCAAGGTCGCCTCAAAGCCGCCTATAGGGTCCTCGACGCGCACCTCACGTCACGTGACTTTATCGTTGGCGGCAACGTCACAAATGCAGATCTCTCCTGCTGCGGTTATCTCTATTATCCGGAACACTTCGGATTTGACCGCACGGACTGGCCCAATATCACGCGATGGCTTGACCGCCTCGCCGGTACGCCGGGATGGAAACATCCCTACGACCTGATGCCCGGCTCCCCCGCCGACCGGGCCTGAAATAAAGGAAAACTCCATGCGCGACGCTTATATCTTCGACGCCGTCCGTTCGCCCCGCGGCAAAGGTCGCGCCGACGGAAGCTTGCACGAAGTGACATCGGTCAAGCTGTCCGCCGACATGCTGAACGCCCTGAAAACGCGCAATAATCTTGAAGGCCACGCCGTTGAAGACGTGATCTGGGGCAATGCCACCCAAGTCATGGAACAAGGCGGTTGCCTTGCGCGCACTGCCGTTCTTGCCTCTCAACTGGACGAACGCATTCCGGGTCTCTCGATTAACCGCTTCTGCGCCTCAGGCATGGAAGCCGTGAACATCGCCGCCAACCAGATTAAAGGCGGCGCGGGCGAAGGCTATATCGCTGGCGGCGTCGAATGCATGAGCCGTGTTCCCATGGGCGCGGACGGCGCGGCGATTGCCGTTGACCCCTCGATCGCCATGAACACCTATTTCGTCCCACAAGGCATCTCCGCCGACATCATCGCCACACAATACGGCATATCACGCAATGACGCGGACGCGCTTGCCGTGGAAAGCCAAAATCGCGCCGCGAAGGCTTGGGGCGCAGGCCGCTTTGACCGCTCGATCATCGCCATCAACGACATGAACGGCCTGCCCATCCTCGCACGCGACGAATACATGCGCCCCGGAACTGACATGCAGGCCCTCGGCGCGCTAAAACCCGCCTTCAAAGATCAGGGCGAGGTCATGCCCGGCTTTGATGCCGTTGCCTTAATGAAGTACCCGCACCTTGAGACGATCAACCATATCCATCACGCCGGCAACTCTTCCGGCATCGTTGACGGCGCGGCGGGTGTCCTCATTGGATCGAAGGCATTCGGCGAAGCGCATGGCCTGAAACCCCGCGCAATCATCCGCGCCACCGCAAAAATCGGCACCGATCCAACGATCATGCTCCTCGGCCCGGTCCCTGCCACTCAGAAAATCCTGAAGGACAGCGGTATCGCCATCAGCGACATCGATCTCTTTGAAGTCAACGAGGCGTTCTCGTCCGTGGTCCTGCGCTTCATGCAGGCCTTTGACGTCGACCACGCCAAAGTGAACGTCAACGGCGGAGCCATTGCTATGGGCCACCCGCTTGGCGCGTCCGGCGCAATTATCATCGGTACTCTCCTTGACGAGATGGAGCGCACCGACAAAACGCTTGGGCTTGCGACGCTCTGTGTGGCCTCGGGCATGGGCGCCGCAACAATCATCGAACGCGTCTGATCGTTAAGACTATGTTGATTTCAATCCAAAGGTGTACCCCCATGAATAAAATATGCCTATGGGCGGCACCAAATGGACGAGATGTCGATCAATACGACCAAGAAGCCGCAGATGGAAATCGACGCTTTTCGAGAGTTTTTCGACTGGTACAGCACCAAGCTGCTGGTGGGGAAACTCGACTGCCTTGCGGATATATATCTCTATCCCTGCTCGCTGCTCATCAATGGACACATCCGCATCGACCATTCGCTCGGCGAGACCAAAGCCTAGGTTCGCAGTCGGCGCGACGATGTCGCCGCAATTGGCGGAGCATCCATATCTGCCAAGGTCCCAGACGTCAGCGAAACGCGCAACGCGCGGTATCCGGGCAAGGTCAACTCCGTGTTTTACGACGCCAAGAACGCGCCCTTGGCGGTCAATACCTCCCGCTATCTTTGTCTATGGGACGTTTAAAACCGCTTGCGGATCGAAAGCGTCGAACTGATCCCTATCTCTATCCCCTTTGGAAAAAGGTCCCTCTTCTCAAGGCCGCACGAACACCGCACCGCACTCCGACTGCCACCTCTCAAAAGACCGCACGCCCCGAATGGCCAGCCGTCCGTCTGCCCATGCCTACAAAGGAATTCACCGATGTCTGATTTCACATATAGCCTCCACGACGACGGCGTTGCGGTCATCACTTGGGATGTGCCCGGAAAATCCATGAACGTGCTGACACGCGAAGCTTTCGTGACTTTCGAAGGCCTGCTCGACAGAGGTCTGGAAGACGAAGCCGTGAAGGGCATCGTCATTACCTCAGGCAAGGACACATTCGCCGGCGGAATGGACCTCAAAACGCTTGCCACAATCAAAGCCGAAGGCGGCGACACCCCCGCACCTGCCCTGTTTGACTTCATCATGAACGGCCACCGCATCCTGCGCAAAATTGAACGCGCTGGGATGGAGCCGAAGACCAATAAGGGTGGCAAGCCAATAGCGTGCGCTATTGCGGGCCTCTGCGCCGGGATCGGCACCGAGATCGCGCTGGCGTGCCATCGCCGCTTCATGGCCGACACTCCGAAAGGCAAAATCGGCCTGCCTGAAATCCTTGTTGGACTCTTCCCGGGCGCGGGTGGCACCACACGCTATTCCCGCATGGTTGGCGCAATGAATGCGGCCCCTGTCCTCCTCGAAGGCAAAATGCTCGACCCCAAAAAAGCCAAATCCGCGCAACTGATTGACGAGGTCGTCCCCGCCGAAGACCTCCTTGCAAGTGCCAAAGCCTGGGTTCTGTCGGCGACCAATGGCGAGATCGTTAAACCCTGGGACCAAAAGGGCTGGAAAATGCCCGGCGGCGCACCATACCACCCCGCAGGTTTCATGACCTTCGTCGGCGCGTCAGCGATGATCAACGGCAAAACCAAAGGCGTCTACCCCGCCGCAAAAGCCCTGCTGTCATCAATCTACGAAGGCGCGCTTGTGCCCTTTGACACCGCCCTGAAAATCGAAGCCCGCTGGTTCACCTCGATCCTGATGGACCCGACATCTTCGGCCATGATCCGCTCCCTCTTCCTCAACAAAGAGGCGCTGGAAAAAGGCGCAAACCGCCCCGATGTGGAGGATGAAAAAGTACAGAAGGTCGGTATTCTCGGCGCAGGCATGATGGGTGCAGGCATCGCCTATGTCTCGGCCAATGCCGGCATCGACGTCGTACTGATCGACCGCGAACAGGACGCCGCCGACCGCGGAAAGGGCTATGCAGAAGGCATCCTCGACAAAGGCATCCAGCTCCGCAAAGTCACCGAGGACAAGAAGGTACAGGTCTTGGGCCGCATAACATCGACAACCGATCTGCAAGCACTGAAAGGCTGCGATCTGGTCGTCGAGGCCGTCTTCGAGGATCCGCGCGTCAAAGCCGAAATGACCAAAAAGGTCGAACCGATCATCGGCGACACAGCGATCTTCGCCACCAACACATCGACCCTGCCGATCACCGAGTTGGCCAAGGCCAGCGCACGACCAGAGCAATTCATCGGCATCCACTTTTTCTCGCCGGTCGACAAGATGCTGTTGGTCGAGATCATCAAGGGCGCGCGCACCGGTGATCGCGCCGTCGCCAAAGCGCTCGATTTCGTGCGCCAAATTCGCAAAACCCCGATCGTGGTCAACGACGCTCGCTTCTTTTACGCCAACCGCTGCATCCTGCCCTACGGCAAGGAAGGCATCCGCATGGTGGCTGAAGGCGTCGAACCAGCGCTTATCGAAAATGCAGCCAAACTGCTCGGCTTCCCCCTTGGGCCGCTGCAATTGACCGACGACACCACAATCACCCTCAACGCTTCCATCGCCCGCGCCACCAAGGCCGCGATCGGCGACGCCTACGCGGACCAGACCACCGACGAGGTCCTCTTCTGGCTCGAAGCCGAAGGCCGTCTGGGCCGCAAAGCCAAGGGCGGGTTTTATGCCTATGACGCGGCTGGCCGACGTGCAGGCACATGGGATGGTCTCAACGAAAAATACCCGCTTCTTAACGATCAACCCGATCTCGCCGACGTCCAGCACCGTTTGATGATGGCACAAGTGCTCGAAGCCGTCCGATCCTTCGAGGATGGCGTCCTCACCGACATCCGCGAAGGCGACGTCGGCGCGATCCTCGGCTGGGGCTTTGCCCCTTGGTCTGGCGGCCCGTTCTCTTGGCTCGACATGATCGGTGCTGCCAAAGCCGTCGAGATCTGTGACGCGCTTGAAGCAACCCACGGCCCACGCTTCAAAACCCCAGCGCTCCTGCGCGAGATCGCGAAAGCAGGCGACACCTTCTACGGCCGCTACGGTGGCGGAACCTCACCAAAAGCTGCCTGAGGGTTCAAGCCCTTCACCGCGTCAAAAATACCTCTGCGGGAGGCAGAAAATAAAACAAAAGGCCGCCCGGTTGGGCGGCCTTCCTTCGTCTTAACGCTCTGAAGAACCTTAGTTCTGAGCGTAATATTCGATCACCAGGTTCGGTTCCATCAACACTGGGTAAGGCACATCGCCAAGACCCGGTGTGCGCACGAACGACGCTGTCATTTTCGAGTGATCCACTTCAAGATAATCCGGAACATCACGCTCGGGCAGACCAGCGGCCTCCAGAACCAATGCCATTTGCTTGGAACGCTCACGCACTTCAATCACATCACCTTCCTTCACGCGGTAGGACGGTATATTGACGCGCTTGCCGTTCACCAGAACATGACCGTGGTTCACGAACTGACGGGCTGCAAACACAGTCGGCACGAACTTCGCACGGTACACAACCGCATCCAGACGGCGCTCAAGAAGACCGATTAGATTTTCGCCCGTGTCGCCCCGCACACGCGCAGCCTCGGTGAAGATACGCTTGAATTGCTTTTCAGTCAGATCGCCGTAATAGCCCTTCAGCTTCTGCTT